>JBDNEZ010000452.1:0-11388 GCA_041690095.1 Anderseniella sp. | reverse complement strand
TGTCGCGACCTTTGAAATCGGCATGTCGGAATATGATGGCTCGGTGATCTACATGCCGATGACCGAGGCACAGGAGTTCTTTGCCCAGGAAGATGGCGCCAGTGCCATTGAGGTGATGGTGACGGATCCCGACAAGATCGATGAACTGGTGCCTGTCATGCAACAAAACGCGGGTCTGGACCTGCAGTTTGTCACCTGGAAAACCTCCAACAAGACATTTTTCAATGCGTTGCAGGTGGAGCGAAATGTGATGTTCGTGATCCTGACCCTGATCATACTGGTGGCTGCTTTGAATATCATTTCCGGCCTGATCATGCTGGTCAAGGACAAGGGCAAGGACATCGCGATCCTGCGCACCATGGGCGCAACGCGCGGCTCCATCCAACGGATATTTTTCATGACAGGTGCTGCGATCGGAATCGCAGGCACTCTCGCCGGGATCATCCTTGGCGTGGTTGTATGCCTCAATATCGAGAACATACGCCAGGGCCTGTCGTGGCTGTCCGGCAAGGAGCTGTTTTCGCCGGAGCTGTATTATCTGTCACGCATGCCCGCGGAACTGAATGTCAATGAAACTATCATGATCGGACTGATGGCGATGGGGCTGGCATTTCTTGCAACGATCTATCCGGCGCGCCGTGCCGCCAAGCTCGATCCGGTTGAGGCGCTTCGCTATGAATAATCTCGAACGCGGTGGCGCAACACCGGCCTTGCGGCTGGATGCGATTGCGCGCAGTTATTCGCAAGGTCCGCGCAAGATAGATATTTTCAAGGACCTGTCGCTGGACGTTTACTCCGGCGAAGTGGTGGCGCTTGTCGGTCATTCCGGCACCGGCAAATCGTCCTTGCTGCATATTGCCGGTCTGCTGGAAAAACCGACCGGTGGGGACGTCTATATCGCAGGTGAAAACTGCACACGGCTTGACGATGATGCGGCAACCCGTGTTCGTCGCCTGGGCATCGGGTTTGTCTATCAATTCCACCATTTGTTGCCCGAATTCAATGCCATCGAAAACGTGATCATGCCGTTGTTGCTGGCCGGCAAATCGCGTGAAGAAGCTCACGTCAGGGCCTCGGAGTTGCTCAACAAGCTCGGACTGACCAGTCGTATCAGCCATCGGCCTGCTGAACTGTCAGGCGGTGAACAGCAGCGGGTCGCCATTGCCCGCGCGCTTGCCAACCAGCCGCTGCTATTGCTTGCAGACGAGCCAACAGGTAATCTTGACCCCGAAACGGCGGGGCGGGTGCATGCGGAATTTCTTTCCCTGATACAGGAAGAGGGCCTGGCAGCACTCATTGCGACCCACAATCTGGATCTGGCGCACCAGATGCATCGGGTTGTTCAATTGCAGGGAGGCCAGTTGGCCGAGATCACCCGATGAAGGCAATTTTCCATCACAACCAGCTTGCGCATTTTCCAACACGCTATCTGCAGCGCGGGCATATTGTTGATTTTCCGGAACAGCCTGAACGCGCAAAGCGTTTGTTGAAGGGGGTCCGCGCTGCCGGTTGCGAAATGCATGCCGCGCGCGCGCATGGCGATGCACACATACTGGCGGTACACACCGGACGCTATCTGAAGTTTCTTGCCAATGCCTACCGCAAATGGAACCGTCCCAAGGGAAAAGCCTTTGAAGAGGTGATGGCCAGTATTCGGCCGATTGAGAAACCTGCACGCTATCCAACCGATATTCTAGGCCAGGCCGGATGGCATCAGCAGGATTTTTCCTGCCCGATTACCGAGCAAACCTGGATGTCGGTGCGCGCATCGGCCGATACAGCTCTGTCAGGTGCCGAACTGATCAGCGAAGGTGAAAAGGTGGCCTATGCCCTGTGCCGCCCGCCCGGCCATCATGCCTATGCGGACCGGGCAGGCGGGTTTTGCTATCTCAACAACACTGCAATTGCCGCACAGTTCATGCGCAAGACCTGGGACCGGGTCGCCATACTCGATATCGACGTACATCACGGCAATGGAACCCAGGGCATCTTTTATGACCGCTCTGACGTCCTGACGGTTTCCATCCACGCGGATCCGCGCAAATACTATCCGTTTTACTATGGCTATGAGAGCCAACGCGGCAAAGGTCCGGGCAACGGATACAACATTAATATTCCTGTGCCGGTGAAGTCTGACGATGAAGTCTGGATGGGCGCGCTGGAACTGGCGCTCAGTGAAATCAGTGATGCGGCTCCCGGTGCGCTGGTTATCGCCCTCGGGCTGGATGCACATGAGGCAGACCCGCTGAAGGGCGGGGCTGTTACGACTGCCGGATTTGCGCGCATGGCCAGCGCCATTTCAAAGCTCAGCCTGCCGACGCTGATTGTGCAGGAAGGCGGTTATCTTACCGATGACCTTGAACATAATCTTGCCAGCTTCTTAAAAGGTTTCGGTGGGTAGACGGCGCATGATTGTGTGAATTCCTGCCGCATCGCGCTAAGCTGTGCCGGTCATGACTGATTCATCGCCAGCCAGCTTTATTCACCTGAGAACGCATTCGGCCTATTCGCTGTCCGAAGGTGCGCTGAAGATCAAGAAACTGGGCAAGCTGGCAACCGAGCAGGCCATGCCGGCTCTGGCCATTACCGACACGGGCAATCTTTTCGGCGCGCTGGAATTTGCCGAGGCAATGGCGAATTCGGGCATTCAACCGATTATCGGCTGCACTTTGCTGGTGGATGCAGAAGATGGCCCGGAAGGACCTGCACACAGCAGGAACGCACTTGACCTGTCGCGACTGGTCCTGCTGGCCAAGAACGAGCCCGGCTATCGTAATCTGCTGAAGCTGTCGAGCCGCGCCTATCTGGATGTGCCGGATGCTGAACTGCCGCATGTGTCACTGTCCGTCCTGCAAAGTCTCAGCGACGGGCTGATCTGCCTGACCGGCGGTCCGAATGGTCTGATCAATACACCGCTCGTGGAAAACCGGCGCCCCGTCGCCATGGCTCGCGCCGAACGCCTGAAGCAGATGTTCGGCGACCGGTTGTATGTGGAATTGCAGCGCCATGGCATGGACGAGGAGCGTGCGGCGGAAGCCGGGCTGATAGAACTGGCCTACGCGCTTGGCTTGCCCCTGGTGGCCAGCAACGAACCCTACTTCGCCGGGGCAGATGATTTTGCCGCTCATGATGCACTGATCTGTATTGCCGAAGGCGAGGTTGTTGCCAATGAGAACCGGCGTCAATTAACCCCTGAGCATTACTTCAAGTCGCAAGGCGAGATGGTGGCGTTGTTTGCGGACCTGCCGGAGGCAATCGAAAACACGGTGGAGATTGCCCGGCGCTGTTGCTGGTATCCGCGCGCGATTGACCCGATTCTGCCCAAGTTCACATCGGGCGAAGACTCCCGGGATGAAGCCGAGGAACTGCGCGCTCAGTCACGTCAGGGCCTGGCGGACCGGCTTGATGCGCTGGGGCTGGCTGACGGATATTCGCGTGAAGATTATGAAAAACGGCTTGATTATGAGCTCGGCGTCATCACGGGCATGGATTTCCCCGGCTACTTCCTGATCGTTGCCGACTTTATAAAATGGTCAAAGTTACAGGGTATTCCAGTGGGTCCCGGACGTGGTTCCGGTGCAGGCTCGGTGGTTGCATGGTCGCTGACAATAACCGACCTCGATCCGCTTCGGTTCAACCTGGTGTTCGAACGTTTCTTGAACCCTGAACGTGTGTCGATGCCGGACTTTGACATCGACTTCTGCCAGGAACGACGCGACGAAGTCATCGCCTATGTGCAGAACAAATACGGTGCAGGCCAGGTGGCCCAGATCATCACGTTTGGAAAGCTGCAGGCGCGCGCCGTGTGCCGGGACGTGGGGCGTGTGCTGCAAATGCCCTATGGCCAGGTGGATCGGCTGTGCAAGCTGATACCCAACAATCCGGCAAACCCGGTTACCCTGCAACAGGCGATTGACGGCGAGCCGCGCCTGCAGGAAGAGCGCCGGCAGGATGAAACCACTGCGACCATGCTTGAGATTGCGCTCAAGCTGGAGGGGCTGTACCGCCACGCGTCAACGCATGCGGCCGGTGTGGTGATTGGTGATCGTCCGCTTGAAGAACTGGTGCCGCTGTATCGCGATCCCCGCTCGCCGATGCCGGTGACCCAGTTCAACATGAAGCTGGTTGAAAAAGCCGGCCTGGTGAAGTTTGATTTTCTCGGCCTGAAAACCCTGACCGTGCTGGACAAGGCCGTCAAGCTGTTGGCGCAGCGTGGCGTTGAACTTGATTGTGCTGCGTTGCCGCTGGATGACGCAGCGACATATGACATGCTGAAACGGGCCGAGACGGTCGGGGTGTTCCAGCTTGAAAGTTCCGGCATGCGAGACCTCATTCGCAAGTCGGAACCGGGTAATATTGAAGACATTATCGCTCTTGTGGCGTTGTATCGGCCCGGCCCGATGGAGAATATTCCCAAATATATTGCCTCCAAGAAAGGTGAAGAAGCGCCTGAGTTCCTGCATGACAAGCTGACCCATGTTGTCGAAGACACCTACGGCATCATCATCTACCAGGAGCAGGTGTTGCAGATTGCCCAGGTTCTGGCCGGGTATTCGCTGGGCGAAGCGGATTTGCTGCGCCGTGCGATGGGCAAGAAAATCCAGTCGGAGATGGATGCGCAAAAGGCGCGCTTCGTGTCCGGCTCGGTCGCCAACGGTGTCGAACAGGCACAAGCCGAGCAGATATTTGGACTGGTGAACAAGTTTGCCGGTTACGGTTTCAACAAGGCGCATTCTGCCGCCTATGGAGTTGTTGCCTATCAGACTGCATGGCTGAAAGCCAATCATCCGGTTGAGTTTCTGGCTGCCTCGATGTCTCTTGACCGTGGCAATACCGACAAACTGCTGGTGTTCAAGCGCGAAGCCGACCGGATGGACGTGGTCGTCAATCCGCCGGACATCAACAAATCCGGTGTCGACTTCACGGTTGCAGACGGGGGCATTCAGTATTCACTGGCGGCGCTGAAAAATGTGGGCGAACAGGCTGTGGAACACATTGTTGCGGTGCGCGAAGAAGGTGGTCCGTTCAAATCGCTGGGTGACTTTGCCCGGCGTATCGACCCACGCATGCTTAACAAACGCGCGCTGGAGTCGATCTCCAAGGCGGGCGGATTTGACAAGATGAACCCCAATCGGGCGCAGGTGGTCAGAGGCGTTGAAGCGATCCTGGCGATGGCCAATCGCACCTCTACAGAAGCCGAGATAGGGCAAAACGATTTCTTCGGTGGCGGAGACGATCATGGTGCCGAGGAACTGCCGTTGCAGATGGTTGAGCCGTGGTTGCCGATGGATCAGCTGGCAGAGGAATTTGAGGCGGTCGGCTTTTACCTGTCGGGGCATCCGCTGGACGAATATCTGTCGATTTTACCGAAGCTGGGAGCCGACAGCTGGGTCGGGTTTCACGCCAAGGCATTGCGCGGCGCATCTGCTGCACGGCTGACGGGCACGGTCACTTACAAGCAGGAACGCAGGGCAAAATCCGGCAACAAGTTCGCATTCATCGGGTTTTCCGATCCGACCGGCCAATATGAGTGTGTGTGTTTCTCCGAGACCCTGAATGCCTGCCGCGACCTGCTTGAGTCGGGTAAACCCCTGATGGTTCGCGTTGAAGCGGATGTGGAGGGCGAAGACGTCAAGCTGCGGCTTCAGGGCGTCGATCTGCTGGATGAAAAGGCCGACAGGGTCGAACAGGGACTGGAGATATTCCTCGATGACACCAGCCCTCTGGCGCTGGTTCAGTCGAGATTGACCAATGGCGGTAACTCCTCGGTTGTACTCAATCTGAGATTGCCGGATGAACTGGAAGTTCGCTTCCGGCTGGGGGAACGATTTACGGTGAACCCGAAAATCAAGGCGGCTATAAAAGCTGTTCCCGGTGTAGTGGATGTGCAGGACTTGTAACAATTGAAACCTGAGTATGGATGGGCGGGGCCGCACATCCTGTCTTAATCCGGAGCGCCTGTGGCATGGACGAACTGGTCTGGATCGCATTTGTGGTTATCGGTATCTTCGCGGTACCGATCATCCTGGCCATTGTCGCCCTGAACAAGGCTGAAAGGGTTTCGCGCGAATTGTTCAAATTGCGCGGCGAAGTCAACCAGTTGCGGGCTTCGGTGGTTATCCCGTCTGCGACAGAGACACCAACGGATGTTGTCATTGCTCTGCCTGAAAACGAACCAGAGCCGGTAGAACGGGCTGAAAATGACTTTGCAGCTGCAACCACTCTGGCAGCGAGCAATGGCAATGACAGTGACAAGGCCACTGCGGAACCGGTGATGAAAGCTGCCCGGTCCAGCCTTGAGCAGAACCTGGCCGGCACCTGGTTTATCTGGATCGGTGCCGTTGCCATCGGGCTGGCCGGGCTGTTCCTGGTCAAATACATGTCTGATGCCGGCCTGCTTGGCCCGGGCACCCGAATTATGCTTGGACTTGTATGCGGAGCCGGCCTGGCGGGCGCTGGTGAATGGGTCAGGCGTAAACCGGCGCAGAGACGATTTGCAGCACTGAAGCCTGACTATGTTTGCCAGGCACTGACGGCAGGCGGCCTGGCAACGGTGTTTGCCAGCCTTTATGCCGCCAATGCCCTGTACGGTTTTATTGGCCCCGCAGTGACATTTGCCACACTGGCGGCGACGGCCCTGGCAGCATTCGCATTGTCGGTGGTGCAGGGCCCGATGGTTGCAATTGTCGGGTTGCTGGGCGGTTTTGTGCTGCCGGTGCTGATCGGCAGTGCGGAGCCTTTTGCGCCGGGATTGTTCACCTATCTTGGATTGTTGTTCGCTGCCGTGTGCGCCGTCATGATCTGGCGGCCGGCATTGTGGCTGGCGGTGTCGGCAACAATTCTCGCCAGCGGTTGGGTCGTGTTGTGGGCAAACTCCTACTTCGACCATGGAGACGGACTGATACTTGGCTTGTTTGCCGCTGTGATCGGTACCGGATTCGGGTTTGCCGGTAGTGTGGCATCCAGCGATGATCACCCTGCTGTCTGGCAGCGGCCCATTTGGGTGAAAGATACCTTGCAGGTCGCAAGCCTGGTTGCGGGAACTGCTGCCATGGCGTTGTTGATGATCGTGCTGGTGCGCGATGGATATGGCAATGGCGGCCTGATTGGGCTGGCGGTGTTTGCAGTCGCGGCCTGCGGTGCCGCGTTGCGCGCGCAGCGATTTGACTTTCTGGTGCTGATCGTCGGTCTCGGTGTACTGCTGGGATTTGCCGTGTGGGGCGGCAGGCTGCATGTCGAAGGCTGGATCGACGGATGGCTGGTGCCTGGTGAAAACGCCTGGGGACCGGAACCGTCAGCGGAGGCCGCAGCCTATCTGAAATTCAGCGCGGCCTTTGCCGGTGCTGCGCTGGTGACTGGATATGTCGTGTTGTGGCGCTCTGTGCGGCCATGGCTATGGGCAACGCTCGGTTCGATGGTTCCACTCGGTTTGATGGTGGCGGCCTATGCGACATTGCGCTTGCTGGAACCGAGCCAGAAATGGGCCTTCGCAGCGCTCGGGCTGGCGGCGATATTCGTGGTTCTGGCGTCGCGGTTGCGGTTTGTCGCTGAGGACCATGAGCGGCGTCTGGCGCTGGGTATATATGCCATGGCAGCGTGTTCCGGTATTGCCATGGCGCTGAGCTTCGTGTTGCGCGATGCATGGTTGTCTGCCTCTTTGGCAGCTCTGCTGGCTGCAACCGGTTATATTTCACGCATTCTGACCCTGCCGCAGTTGCGTTGGCCTGCCATGCTGATCGCGCTTGCGGTGCTGGTGCGTCTCGGGCTCAACCTGCACGTGCTCGATTATGGCGATACTCACTGGCTCGGCCGTTACTGGGTGATTTACGGATATGGACTGCCGCTGGTGATGTTCCATCTGGCCTGGGTGCAGTTTGGTCGCGACGCGACCCGGGATCTGTTGTCGAACATTCTTCAGGGGGGTCGCATTGCGCTTGTTGCGATGTTGGTGTCCGCCCTGATTCGGGTGGTGGTTGCTGGTTCGCTGGGCAATGACAGGCTTGGCCTGCTTGAAGCCGGACTGCACATCACCAGCTGGCTGGTAAATGCCGCTGTGTGCTGGCGGCGCTGGGCAATACATGGCGGCATTATTGACTTGTGCGCAGGGCGGATGCTGACAGCACTGGCCTGCGCGGCTCTCGTTGCTGGTCCGCTGCTCGGCCTGAACCCGGTATTTGACCGGCAGATGGTCGGCAACTGGCCGTTGGTCAATGCATTGACACCGGCCTATCTGCTGCCCGGCGTGCTGATTGCCCTGATTGGCTACGTGCTGAGAAATCATGCCGTGCTGACTGTTTGGCGCACTGCCTGGCCACCAGCCGCGCTGGGACTTGTGCTGGTCTGGCTGTCGATGGAGATACGGCGGTTTTTTCATGCGCCTGATGATCTTGATGCAACGTTCATGACCACGCCGGAAAACTACAGCTATTCGGCTGTGTGGCTGCTGTTGGCGCTGGTTTTGCTGGCGGCGGGGATTGCGGTGCGCGTTGCGCAACTGCGCTATGGTGCACTGGCGGTACTGGTTCTGGTGGTGCTGAAAGTGTTCCTGATTGATCTGTCGGATCTTGAAGGATTGCTCAGGGTTGCGTCATTCCTGGGGCTTGGACTGTGTCTGGTCGGGATCGGCTTCATCTATCAGCGCTTCGTTCACCAACCTGAAAACCAGCCTGGTTGAAACTGATTATTTCAATCCCGCTGTCAGCATGATGAACAGAAACATCAGGCCGACACCGGCTGCGGCCAGTTTCCAGGCGTCCTGCCGGCGTTTGAGACCGGGCAGGCCGAGCGGCTTGATAAACTGGATCAGGGCGAGCATGGCCATGAAGAGTGCGATGATCTTGGTCATGTCTGCACCATAGAGCATGTTTCACTTAGATGAAATCGTTTGACCGGTTTTCTGCGTTTGCTGGCAAGGCACGGTTCCCGCCGTGGTCTGGTTGACCACAAGGGAGCCGTAACGCAGTCCAGCGGGCGCAGAAAACCGGCCAGTAGATCGACATGGGTTCAACTGAACCCATAAAGTTGATCTACCTCTTTGAATGCGATCAGGTTTATGATTTTTGGTTGAACAACCAAAAATCATCCTGTTCGGTGGACCAAATCAGCCCATCGGCGTTGTTGCAAATCTTGCCCGATGCACCACATCGCGCTTCGCTTTGCGCCTAGCCGAGTGAACTGATTTGATACCATCAAACGCTTGCATCTAAGTGAAACATGCTCTCGAGCTGCGCTGAGCGTTCGCAAGGGCTTGCATCACGCGTGAATGCGCCCTATAAGCCGCCCGTTCGCCGGGGGATGGTCTTCCAGCGGATAATTCACACGTGTCAGAGCGGTCTGTCTCATGCGGGGTTTCCCGCCACATAGAGTCAGTACCATCCGGTGCCGGTCAAGCGGTCACTTTCTGTCACGGAGGAACAACCGGAAAAGGAACATGGCACATGGCTTTGCCTGATTATTCTATGCGTCAGCTGCTTGAAGCTGGCGTCCACTTTGGACACCAAACACACCGCTGGAACCCCAAGATGGGTTCATACATTTATGGCGCACGCAACGGCATTCACGTAATGGACCTGTCGCAGACCGTGCCGCTGCTTCACCAGGCGCTGCTTGCTGTTCGCGACACGGTCGCCGGTGGTGGCCGTCTGTTGTTCGTCGGCACCAAGCGTCAGGCACAGGAACAGATTGCGGATGCTGCACAGCGTTCAGCGCAGTACTACATCAATTCCCGCTGGCTTGGCGGTACGATGACCAACTGGAAAACCATTTCCAACTCGATCAAGCGTTTACGCGAACTGGAAGAACTTTTTAACGGTGGAGCACAGGGCTTTACCAAGCGCGAGCAGCTGACACTGACCCGCGAGCGCAACAAGCTGGAACTGGCACTAGGTGGCATCAAGGACATGGGTGGTGTTCCCAACATCCTGTTCGTTATCGACACCAACAAGGAAGCCATTGCCATCAAGGAAGCCAATCGGTTGAAAATCCCGGTCATTGCTGTCCTCGATTCAAACAGCGACCCTGCCGGCATCGACTTCCCGATCCCCGGCAACGATGATGCAGGCCGTGCCATTGCACTGTATTGCGATCTTGTAGCGCGTGCAGCCATTGACGGCATATCCCAAAGTTCAGCCGGTGCCGGCATTGATCTGGGTGCTGCTGAAGAACCTGCTGTTGAACTTGCCATCGCTGAACCGACCCCTGTTGCTGAACCGGCTCCTGTTGTGGAAGCTGCACCAGCCGTGGCTGCACCAGCAGAAGCTGCACCAGCAGAAGCTGCACCAGCAGAAGCTGCACCAGCAGAAGCTGCACCAGGAGTAGCTGCATCAGCCGAGGCTGCTCCGGCGGTTAAGGCGGCACCTGCTGCTGAAGGTGAGGGTGATGACCTGTCGCGGATTTCCGGTGTGGGCCCTGTTCTCAGTGGCAAGCTTGCAGAGCTGGGTTACACAAGCCTGTCGCAGATCGCTGCCTTGACGCCTGAACAGGTGGCAGACGTTGACGAGAAGCTCAACTTCAAGGGCCGTATTGATCGTGAAGACTGGATCGGTCAGGCCAAAAGCATTCTCGCGGGTTGAGTGTGATTGACGTCTGTGTCTTGTGATGTGGACGTCACAATCACTGGTATTGGCTTCGAGCGAAGCCGCAACGAAATAACATTGAAAGGTATTGTCATGGCACAGATTACTGCTGCGATGGTGAAAGAACTGCGTGAATCCACAGGCGCAGGCATGATGGACTGCAAGAACGCGCTGACAGAATCCGGCGGCGACATGGAAGCGGCAATCGACTGGCTGCGGGCCAAGGGGCTGTCAAAGGCCGCCAAGAAAGCCTCCCGGGTCGCTGCTGAAGGACTTGTTGGCGTGAGCGTGGACGGGTCCGTTGGCGCTGCCGTGGAAGTCAACTCGGAAACCGATTTTGTTGCCCGAAACCCTGAATTCCAGAACCTTGTGACAACCGTTGCTTCATTGGCACCTGCTGCCGGTGGGGATGTAGACAAGCTCAACAGTGCGGAATTTCCCGGCGCAGGCAAGAGCGTTGCCGACAAAATCACCGAACTGGTCGGCACAATTGGAGAAAACATGGCCTTGCGCCGCACGGCCTCACTGGGCGTGACCAATGGTGTTGTTGCGTCGTATGTTCACAATCAGGTGGCTCCCGGTGTTGGCAAGTTAGGGGTTCTGGTTGCGGTTGAAACCACCGGCGACAAGGCTGCCGCCGAGGCGTTTGGCAGACAGGTTGCCATGCATGTGGCTGCTGCTGCCCCGCTGGCTTTGACGCCTGACGAAATCAGTACCGACATTGTTGAACGTGAACGCGCCGTGTTTACCGAGCAAGCCCGTGAAAGCGGAAAACCGGACAATATCGTTGAGAAAATGGTCGAAGGCCGTATCC
>JBDNEZ010000451.1:0-5671 GCA_041690095.1 Anderseniella sp. | reverse complement strand
TCGTCCCAGGACGGCCTGGCCCCGCGATGACACGCCAGGTGCACCACCGGGCTCCAGCCGCCGGACATGGCCAGCGACTGGCACGGAATGGTTTCATGGCCGCGGCCGCGATCAATCTCGATGCCCTTCATGCCGGACTTGCCGCCATCCACATTGGTCACCACAGCGCCGGTCAGCACCGGCACGCCGTTTGTGTCGATCGCCGGGGCGTCGGTGCGCGCATCGATGATGGCTTCCACATGCACACCGTGCGCCTTCATGTCGAGCGCGGTGCGGTAGCCTGAGTCAGACGAGGTGAACACGCACGCCGACCTGCCGGCTGCAACGCCGTACTGGTTGGCATAAGCGCGCATCGCCGATGCCGTCATCACGCCGGGACGGTCATTGCCGCCGAACACGATCGGGCGTTCCTCGGCACCGGTTGCCATCACGCAGGCCTTCGCCATGATGCGCCACAGCTTTTCCACCGGCACGTCATGGTCGGGCTCGGCGACATGTTTCTGCACGCGTTCCAGCGCGCCGAACACGCGCTGGTCATAGGCCCCGATGACCGTGGTGCGCGCCATGAGGGTGACGTTCTTCATCGCCGCCAGCCGGGCCAGCATGTCAGCCGCCCAGTCATGGCCGGCCTGGCCCGAAATCTCTTCGCGTTCGCGCAGTAGCGACCCGCCGCACGCTGCATGCTCGTCGGCCAGTATCACGCTGGCGCCGGTAAGGCCGGCGGCAAGAGCTGCCATCAGCCCGGCGGGGCCGGAGCCGACCACCAGCACGTCGCAATGGGCGTAGGCTTTTTCATAGCGGTCGGGATCGTTCTCGTGGCTCAGGTGCCCGAGGCCCGCCGCGCGCCGGATGATCGGCTCGTAAATGGTTTCCCAGAATTTCTTCGGCCACATGAATGTCTTGTAGTAGAAACCCGCCACGAACAGCGACGAGGCGATGGAATTGATCGCGCCGAAATCCCTCTCCAGTGTCGGCCAGCGGTTCTGGCTTTTGGCAACCAGCCCGTCATACAGTTCCTGCATGGTGGCACGCGTATTGGGCTCCAGTCGGCCGCCTTCGCCGATTTCCATCAGCGCGTTGGGTTCAGCCGCGCCTGCCGTGATCACTGACCGGGGCCGGTGATACTTGAACGACCGGCCCATCAGCAACTGGCCGTTGGCCAGCAGCGCCGAGGCCAGCGTGTCGCCGCCATGGCCCTGCATGGCCCTGCCGTCGAAGCTGAAATCCACAACCCTGTTGCGGTCGATCAGGCCGCCCTTGTCAAAACGGAATGAGGTCATTTCATGGCCCTCCCGCTTGCCTTGCGAGCGGGCGCTTTCGCCACTTTGCGGCCAGTCGCGCTACCGGCTGTCCAGGCACTGGCCGGCGTTACGGCGTAGACCTCGTGGCTAAGCGTATCGCGCTCGACCACCAGCCATTGCCGGCAACCGCCGGTGTGGTGCCAGTGTTCGGCTGTACGGCCGCGCACATTATCGCGGATGTTCACATAGTCATGCCACTGGTCCAGGGTCTCGTCGCCGATGACGCCGGGCCGCTGTTTCGAGGCATCGCCCCTGATGTAGAATTCATCCGAGGTGCGCCGGCCGCAATGCGGGCAATCGATCAGATAAGCCATTTGTTTGTCCCTTTGGTCCAGGTTGGCTTGTTAGTGCAGGTTGGCCTGCTAAAGCAGGTTAGCCTGCTAATGCAGGTTGGCCTGTGCGCCGTGCGCGGTTTCATCCATGACGTATCCCGTGCGGAACCGGTCCAGCCGCATGGCCGAATTCAGTTCGTGCGGCGCGTCATTGGCGATGGTGTGGGCAAAGCACCAGCCTGATGCCGGGGTCGCCTTGAAGCCGCCATAGCACCAGCCGGCATTGAGATACAGGTTGTCGATATCGGTCTTGTCGATGATCGGCGAGCCGTCCATCGACATGTCCATGATGCCGCCCCAGGAGCGCAGCACCCGGGCGCGCGACAGCGACGGGATCATCGCCAGCCCGCATTCAACCACGTGCTCGACCATCGGCAGGTTGCCGCGCTGGGCGTATGAATTGTAGCCGTCAATGTCGCCGCCGAACACCAGCCCGCCCTTGTCTGACTGCGAGATATAGAAATGCCCGACGCCGAAGGTCACCACATTGTCGATCCACGGCTTGATGCCTTCCGACACGAAGGCCTGCAGCACATGGCTGTCGATTGGCAGTTGCAGCCCGGCCATTTTCGCCACCGTGGATGAGTTGCCGGCCGCCGCCAGCCCGATCTTCTTGCAGCCGATAAAACCCTTGCTGGTGTCAACGCCGGTGACGCGGCCCTGTTCGCGCCTGATGCCGGTGACCTCGCAGTGCTGGATGACATCGACGCCGCGCATGTCGGCGCCGCGCGCAAAGCCCCAGGCCACCGCGTCATGGCGTACCGTGCCGCCGCGCTTCTGGTGCAGCCCGCCCATGATCGGGAACCGGCCATTGTCGAAATCCAGGAACGGCACCATGTCGCGCAAGGAGCGCTGGTCGACGATCTCGGCATCGACGCCGTGAATGCGCATGGCATTGCCGCGCCGCACATAGGCATCGCGCTGGCCGTCGGAATGAAACAGGTTGACCACGCCGCGCTGCGATACCATGGCGTTAAAATTGAAATCCTGTTCCAGGCCTTCCCACAGCTGCAGGGATTTTTCGTAGAACGGGTTGTTGCCGGGCAACAGATAGTTGGAGCGGATGATGGTCGTGTTGCGCCCGACATTGCCGCCGCCCAGATAGCCCTTTTCCAGCACCGCGACATTGGTGATGCCGTGCACCTTGGCCAGGTAATAGGCGGTTGCCAGGCCGTGCCCGCCGCCGCCGACAATGATGACGTCATATTCAGGCTTCGGTTCGGGCGAGCGCCAGGCCGGCTGCCAGTTCTTGTGGCCGGACAACGCATTGCGGGCCAGTGAAAAAATCGAATACTTCATGTCGGGCATCCGTTTCGGCTATCGGGAGCGATTTCGAGCAAAAGTATAGCGGGCAGAGCCGCAAAATCTGTTGTCTCTGCGGGCCGTTTACTTTACTCATAGCGACATGACGGTAAACGCATCATCAGCTCCACAGACATTCGCATTCCTGCTGGTAGACGGGTTTGCGCTGATGTCGTTTGCCTCTGCGGTCGAGCCCCTGCGCGCCGCCAACACGCTGGCGGGCCGAGAAGTCTACCGGGTCATCTGCGTGTCGCATGACGGTGGCCCGGTGACCTCGTCGGTCGGTGCGGTACAACCGTGCCAGGCCAAGGTCGGTGACATGATCGACGCCAGCACGCTGTTTGTGTGCGCCGGCGGCAGGCCGTGGTCGTTCGGCGACAAGAAGACATTTGCCTGGCTGCGGCTGTTGTCGCGGCGCGGCGTGCGCATTGGCGGTGTGTCGGGCGGGCCTTACGTGCTGGCGCGCGCCGGCATCATGGAAGGCCGCCACATGACCATCCACTGGGAGCATGCACCGGCTTTGTCGGAGGAATATCCCGACCTGCTGCTGACGCGCTCGCGCTATATCATCGACCGCGACCGGGTGACCTGTGCCGGCGGCATTGCCGCGCTCGACATGATGCACGCCATCATCGCCGAACAGCACGGCAAGGCGTTCGCCACCCAGGTGTCGGACTGGTTTTTACACCGCGATGTGGCACTGGCGACATCGCCGCAACGCGCGTCGCTGACCCAGCGCTACGGCATTCACCGCCAGGACGTGATCTACGCGCTCGAACTGATGGAAAGCAATATTGCGACCCCGCTGAACCGCGCCGCAGTGGCCAAACGCGTCGGGCTGTCCACCCGCCAGATCGACCGGCTGTTCGCCAGCCTGCTGGGGGCCAGTTTTGCCGATCATTACCGCACCCTGCGGCTGGAGCGCGCGCGCAATCTTTTAATGCAGAGCACCCTGCCGATCACCGAGGTGGCGCTGGCCTGCGGTTTTGCCAATGCCAGCCATTTCTCACGCGCCTATTCAGCCAAGTTCAACATCCCCCCGCGCCGCGACCGGGTACAGGCCGGCAGGGTAACCCACGACCAGTTCAGCCGCGTCCCATCGTGAGTTAGGGCGGCGGGCCATTTTCTTTGCTTGTCGAACAGCTTTCTTCGCTTCGCTCAGGCCGTACTTTTTACTGATCGAACAGCTTATCCGCCTGCGGCGGGCCGTTCTCTGACCCGGAACAGACGTTCTGCTTCGTCATTCCAGCGAAGGCTGGAATCCATCCTACAAGGGGTACATCGTCCGCACCGGCGATGGATCCCCGGGACGGGCCCGAGGATGACAATTGTGGAGAGCCGACCCCCCTCTCACATGTCATCCTTGGGCTTGTCCCAAGGATCCATTGCGGGCAGTTCACTGCACCTGAACGATTTTCATTCCTTGTTGTTTCTCTTTCCTCGTCTTTCCCGCGAAAGCTGCAATCCCTCCTGCAACGGATACATCGTCCGCACCGGCAATGGATCCCCGGGCCAGGCCCGAGGATGACAATTGTGGAGAACCGACCCGATTCTCACATGTCATCCTTGGGCTTGTCCCAAGGATCCATTGCGGGCAGTTCACTGCACCTGAACGATTTTCATTCCTTGTTGTTTCTCTTTCCTCGTCTTTCCCGCGAAAGCTGCAATCCATCCTGCAACGGGTACATCGTCCGCACCGGCGATGGATCCCCGGGACAGGCCCGAGGATGACAATTGTAGAGAGCCGACCCCACTCTCACATGTCATCCTTGGGCTTGTCCCAAGGATCCATTATCGCCGTCTTCACGGGTATGACGAAGGTTGGCGGGAGATGTTCTTTGGGAGAGCTGCCGGGTGCCTTGCAGATCAAACAACTCGTGGTCGAACCGCTTTCTTCGCTTCGCTCAGGCCGTTCTCTGACCCGGAACAGACGTTCTACTTCGTCATTCCAGCGAAGGCTGGAATTCATCCTTCAACGGGTACATCGTCGGCACCGGCGATGGATCCCCGGGACGGGCCCGAGGATGACAATTGTAGAGAGCCAACCCCACGCTCACATGTCATCCTTGGGCTTGTCCCAAGGATCCATTATCGCCGTTTTTACGGGGATGACGACGATGCGGCAGGAGATGTCATACAGCAAAGCTGCCGGGTGCCTTGCTGATCAAACGCCCGAGGCTCTAGTCATCGTAATAGCGCCGGCTGCGGGACCGGAGGGAGCCGCGCGGATCGCCGATGCTGCTGGCATCGATGAAGCAGCGCGCCTCGCCGGGTCCGCCCCTGCGCACCTGGTAGACGTCGCGCCGGTACACCCGGCGGCAGGTCTCCCAGACATCTTCGCCGCGCAATGCCCGCACATACACCCAGACCGCCGTGCGCCCTGCTCCACCCTTGAAGGATCCGGCGCCGGCAGCCGATGGTCCGCTGATCAGTGCGGCAACGCCGACGGCGCAGGTGATCCCTGCGAGGACAAGACTGTTTCTGATTATGTTCATATTGCCACCATTGGTTGTTTTCGGCATTACGCCATTTGCTTGCGGCCATCATAAGGCATGCACCCGGCAAAGCGCCGGTCACGAGTCAAAAACCGGCCCGGGTGTTGTCGATGTGTCCGGCTCTGACGCTGTATAAGCCGGCCAGTACTTCATTATTGCAATTTGGCAGTAAAATACCTATATTACGCCATACAGGAGATAACCATGACGCAACTTCGTCTGATCAGGACGGCATCGCCGG
>JBDNEZ010000450.1:0-2890 GCA_041690095.1 Anderseniella sp. | reverse complement strand
GGGTACTCCAGCCCGAAACTTGCACCAAACACCGCATTGGCAGCCTTGAGGCGATCATATACCAGGGGCTTGCGAAGCGGCCTTCCCGCCTCGTGTTCCTGTTCGGGATACACCCTGTCCGAGCGGTGCTCGTAGAAATAGCCGGTCGTCGCGCGTGTATATTCCGGGGTGGCCCAGTCTCCGAAGCGGGCCACATCCCAGCAGGAAATGTCGAAAGAAGGTTCACCTTCGATGATCCATTCGGCCATCAGTCTGCCGATACCGCCGCCTTGATTGAAGCCGGTCATCACACCGTTGGCACAATAATAGTTTTTCAATTTTGGATACGGACCAAGCAACGGCCCAAGATCGGGCGAGAAGATCATCGGGCCATTGATGATGCGTTTAACCCCTGCACTGGCCAGGCACGGCATGATTTCAGCCGCTTGCTCGAAATGCCAGTCCATGCGAGAAATGTCGTCCGGCAAAAGTTCGTGCCCGAAGTCCATTGGAGTGCCTGCTTCAGCCCAGTGCCGGCAAGGCGTTTCATAAGCCCCAAGCAGCAAACCCTGGCCTTCCTGTCGGGCGTAGCAGTTAGTCTCGCCGTCATTGATCTGCGGCAGTTCAAAATCAAGCGCCGCAATCTCCGGCACTGCTTCGGTAACGAGATAATGATGTTCTACCGGCACCAATGGCAACTGAACACCGGCCAGGGCGGCCACCTCGCGCCCCCACAACCCAGCTGCGTTGACCAGTACATCGGCGATAATGGATCCCGACGGCGTCACCACCTCCCAGCGCCCGTCAGGCAGGAGATTGGTCTCGATTACAGGTGTGTGGCGATGGATGACGGCACCCAGCTTGCGCGCCGCTGCAGCGAACGCCTGTGTAGCGCTGGCCGGATCAACGTGGCCGCCCTTGTCTTCCCACAGCGCAGCATACAGCGGAGTGGTGTCAATGATCGGGGCTAGGCGGCGGACTTCGGCCAGCGAAATCATGTGGCTTTCAATCCCCTGCCGGCGAACCGCAGCCCCCATGCGGGTATACATTTCGGCCTCTTCGCTGGTTCTGCACAGCCCAAGCCCGCCAGTATCATGGAACCCACAGGACTGGCCACTCTCCCGTTCCAGTTCCCGGTAGCAGTCAAAAGTGTACTTGTGAACTTCCGCAACCGGCGATGGCGCCGTGACTGTGAACAGGCCGCCAGCAGCATGCCATGACGAACCGGAGGTCAACTCCTGGCGCTCCAGAAGAACACAGTCTTTCTGACCCAACTTCACCAGATGATAGAGAATCGAACAGCCGACAACGCCACCACCGACCACCACGACATTTACATGTGAACGCATTGTTGATATCCAGCCGGGGCAGCAAAACAGGTCGATGGCGCACCATTGCCACCACGCCGGTGAGCGTACTTTTCATGCCGTATCTGCACAAGTCAAAACTGTGATCACAAATGATGCAAAGCAAAATTCGTGGACCGAAGCGCACAAACCGGATATCGGAGCCACTTAACTCTTGCAATCCTGCATCGCTTACATACTCTGTGTGATCACAGTGTTCACAAGCGAGCCAAAGCCATAATATAAATCTTTCAAGGGCAATCGGGAGTTTTCAAATGTCAGACGAGTTCAAAACCAATTATTTCTTCAACCGGTTTGTCTCCGGCAAAATGTCCCGGCGCGAATTCGTTGGCGGTCTGGCTGCCATGGGTGCATCCGCAGCGCTGATTGACAGCTTTATTGTAGACCGGGCTTTGGCCGTCACTCCCAGAAAGGGCGGCAAGATCACCGTCGGAACTGAGGGCCAGCAACCCGGTGACTCGCTTGATCCGACCAAGTTCAACTCTACCAGCAACCGGCTGATGGGCTTTACCGTCTATGACCTGCTGGTCAATCGCGGCCCCGATCTGAAGCCGATTCCCTGGCTGGCGGAATCCTGGGAAGCCAGTGCCGACTCCAGGACATGGACGTTCAAACTGCGCAAGGACGTGACCTGGCACGATGGCAAGAAGTTCACTGCCGCCGATGTGATCTATTCATGCGGACGCCACACCGCAGAAAAGTCAGAGTCCCCGGCAAAGGGCTATATGAGCCAGATTGCCGAGATGAAAAAGGACGGCGATCACACCGTGGTCTTCACCCTGAATGCCGGCAACGCCGACTTCCCCATCGTCATGTCCGATACGCGCGTTCACATTACCCAGGACGGCTATGAGGATTTTGCGTCTGGCACAGCACCGGGCACTGGTCCGTTCAAGGTCAAGGAATTCAAATCCGGCCAGCGCTATATTTTTGAACGCAATGATAATTACTGGTCAAACGACGGGCCCTATGTCGACGAGATCGAGGTGCTGGGTATCGGCGACATCACATCACGCGTGAATGCATTGATTTCAGGTGACATCAATGTGCTGTTGTCGCTCGATCCCAAGGCTGTTTCGCTGATCGAGAAGACCGGCACGGCCAATCTGCTGCGGGCCAAAAGTGGTCAGTTCATGAACATTGCCATGATGATGGATCGCGAACCTACCAACAACAACGACGTTCGCCTGGCGCTCAAATATGCGATGGATCGCGACCAAATCGTCGAGAACGTTCTGAAAGGTTATGGCTCGGTGGGCAATGACCACCCGGTCGCGCCGATTGATCCATTCTATTGCGATACCATTCCACAACGCACCTACGATCCGGACAAGGCCCGCTTCCACATCAAGAAGGCAGACCTCGAGAACACACCGATCGACCTGTACACTTCGGATGTGCCTGCATCGGGTTCGGTCGCCGCGACCCAGGTGTTCCAGCAGTCCGCCGCAAAAGCCGGCGTAAACCTCAACCTGATCGAACCGCCTGCCGATCAGTACTGGTCATCAGTGTGGATCCAGAAACCGATCTGCGCATCCGGATGG
>JBDNEZ010000449.1:0-5143 GCA_041690095.1 Anderseniella sp. | reverse complement strand
CTGTGGATCACAATAAATCTGATTTGCGAACCCCAAAGTCGATTCAGACAAACCATGAACCGCTCTAGTTCTCGAAAGTCGGCTCTGGGCCGAAAGCGCCAGCGCTGGAATCTATATCGGAGGTCCACGATAGGTTCGAACCAGCCTTTGTAACATTGACGACTTAATGGGTCCTGACCCTAGTCCGCAACCCTCAGTCTGAGCACCCGGCCATTGTCACTGTCGGTCAACAGATAGATCAGCCCGTCCGGACCCTGGACCACGTCCCGGATGCGTTCATCCAGATCCTGAAGCAGTCTTTCTTCCGACACCGGCTTGCCGTCAGCGAACTCCAGCCGCGACACAGCCGTTCCGGCCAGCGCACCAACGAAATAGTTGTCTTTCCATTCGGGGAATTTATCACCGGAGTAAATCATCAGACCCGACGGCGCGATTGACGGGTCCCAGTAGTGCGCCGGCTGCTCCATACCCGGCTTGTGGGTGCCCTCGCCTATTTTGACACCCGAATAGTCAATGCCATAGGTGATGACCGGCCAGCCATAGTTCCGCCCGGCTTGCGGATTGTTCACCTCATCGCCCCCGCGAGCACCGTGTTCTGCGGTCCACAATTCTCCGGTTGCCGGATGCAGCGCAGCGCCCTGAATATTGCGATGGCCGATTGACCATACCCGCTTGTCCCAGCCTTCCGATTGCGGATTGCCGGGTGCCGGATTGCCATCAGTATCGATTCGAATGACTTTGCCGATCCCGGTCGAGGGATCCTGGGCCAGCGTTGACATATTGCCGCGATCACCGGTTGTCACGAACAGCATACCGTCACGGTCAAACACCAGCCGGCACCCGAAATGACTGCCGGTTGTGCCTGCCGGCTTTTGTTCGAAAATCCGGGTGACGTTCTCGAGACGATTGCTGTTCAGATCCAGTTGCGCGCGCGAAACCGCCGTTCCCACGCCACCATCATGGGACGAAGCATGACAATAGAACACAGTTCCCGAAGTTTTGAAATCAGGGGCCAGCGCCAGGCCAAGCAGCCCGCCCTGTCCGGCCGCCGTGACGCCCTCAAGACCATTGATGACTTTCGGTTTGCCACCGGCAGCAGGAACTATGCTGAGACGCCCCGGGCTCTCGCCAATCAGCATCCGGCCATCCGGCAGAAACACAAGCGACCACGGCGCATCCAGTCCATCGACCAGCGTTTCCACGTCCAGTGTGTAATCCTGCGTCTGGTGCACCTCGGCGCGCGCAGGCAGCGCGCATACTGCCAACACGCTCAATGCAAATGCGAAGCTCTTCATGTTCAGTCTCCTTGTGGTGGCATCGACATGGCTGACATCAGCGTCAGAACGAAAGATGTCAGTTCGAGTTTTTCGGATGCAGACATGGCCATGTAGGCATCGCTGGATTTCTGCGCTTCGCCAGCATGCCAGCGTATGGCTTCATCAATATTTGCGGCTCTGCCATCGTGCAGGAAACGGTAGCCCGGCAACTGCCCCCTGAATCCAACCAGCGGCGGCGTGCGCCACTCTGTCGGCAGGGCAGCCCCTTCCCCGCCATACGATGTCAACCCGTCACCCATATCATGCAGCAGCAAGTCGGAATACAGCGTGATCGAGCCTCCATCTTGCGCCGCCATAACAGGTGTATGGCAGGAACTGCATTGGGCATCTGCAAAGCTTTGAGGTTGATCGGGCACCGTGGGCAACACGCCCAGCGACCGGACGTGTTCGGCCAGCGCCGCTATTTTTTCGCCATCAAAATCGACCGGCAATTCTGCCGACTGGTTGCCGGACGCCTCAAGGCAATCATGCTGGCGATGCGTGCATTCGCCCTGCGGCTGCCTGTGGGTTGGCGATGTCAGTCCCATGTCGAACCACAGTGCGGTGGCAATCTGGTCTTCAACACTGGCCCGCGTTGCTTTCCAGTTGAACCGGCCAATTTTTGGTTTTTCACCTGGTATCTGCAGCAGATGCACCCGGCCCGATATGCCGTCGCCATTGCTGTCTCGAGGATCTCCTCCCTTTATAATGGCGGCATCGGACACCTTTGCCACCAGTGCAGTTGCGTCAAGCGCAGGTGCGGCCCGCAAGGACATGGTGATGCCGGCAGTTCGGCCCGGCCCGCTGGCAAACCGCACCGACGCCAGGAACCTGGTCAACCCGTTGGCGGCCTGCACGGCAGACAGATCCGCCACCCCTTCCGGCGCAACGCCATCGACTGCCTTGTTCTGCAATTGCATGCCGTAGTACGGGTCGCCTGCGCCATCGACAAAAGTGTGACGCAACAGCATCCCGGCACCGGCCACTTCGCCGTCGGGACGCACCCGGATGCGCGCGCCGCCGCCAAACCAGTGGCAGGCATGGCAGGACGCCTCATTGTAGATCGGGCCCAGACCATCGGACGCGGTTTCCGCACTGGTCCAGTTTTGCCGGAACATCTGTGCGCCGCTGGTGCCCTGCGCATGCGCGGCACTTGCAAACACAATGGTCGCGAATATGGCTATGACGACAATCTTCATGTGAGCCATATAGGTATTACATTGTGGCACCTATTTGCCACGGCACGAACTCGTGATCACCAAGCCCCTGATTTTCAGACAAGGACGCTTGCCCCGAAGCCAGTCGCAACCAGGCCTGGAATATTTCCTCGCCGACCTGCTCAACGCTGGCCTCGCCCGACAGAATGCGTCCGGCATTGATGTCCATGTCTTCGGGCATGCGCGCGGCCAGCTCTGAATTGGTGGCGATCTTCAAGGTCGGCGCAGGCTTCGAGCCGAAGGCTGAACCGCGCCCCGTGGTAAAGGTGACCAGATTGCAGCCCGAAGCAATCTGACCGGTCACTGAAACCGGATCATAGCCGGGGCTGTCCATGAAGGTGAAACCGCGCGCTGTCACCGGTTCGGCATACTTGTAGACCCCATTGAGCGGCGAGGTGCCGCCCTTTGCAGCTGCCCCCAGGGACTTCTCGAGAATGGTTGTAAGCCCGCCCTTCTTGTTGCCGGGTGACGGGTTGTTGTCGAGCGAGCCATTGTTGCGGTCCACGTAATCCTGCCACCAGCTGATCCGCTCGATCAGCTTGCGACCGATCTCCGGTGTGGCAGCCCTGCGGGTGAGCAGATGTTCGGCTCCGTAAATCTCCGGTGTCTCCGCCAGCACGCCGGTCCCACCTTGCGCCACCAGCAGGTCGCACGCATAGCCCAGTGCAGGATTTGCGGTAATGCCGGACCACGCATCAGAGCCGCCGCACTGCAGCGCCACCATGAGTTCCGATGCCGGGCACGGCTCGCGAACCGACCTGTCTGCGGCCGGCAACATGTCCTTGACCTTCGAAATACCGGTTTCGATGGTACGGCGCAGGCCTGCAACGTCCTGGATATTCATGGTCTGAAAACGCGGACCGCGTTCAAGCCCATAAGCCTCCAGCAACCAGTCGATCTGGTTCATTTCGCAGCCCAGCCCGACCATCAGCACACCGGCATGGTTGGGATGGCGCGCATAACCCCACATGACCCGTTGCAAGGCATCGAAACCATCACCGGAGTCCGCCATGCCGCACCCGGTGCCATGCACAAATGCCACAACGCCATCGACATTCGGATAGTCAGCGAGTTTGGCAGGCGTGAAATAATCCGCAATCATGCGGGCTGCCGTGGCCGAACAGTTCACTGATGTGATGATGGCAATGTAGTTGCGGGTGCCGACCTTGCCATTGTCGCGGCGGAAGCCCTCGAACGTCGCCCGTCTGGCCTCGGCAACCATGGCGACCGGGCGAACCGCTGTCGAGAACTCATAGGTCTGCGACGTGCTGGCGAACGCCACATTGTGCGTGTGTAAGTGCGTTCCGGCTGCAATGTCTGTTGAAGCGGTACCGATGAACTGGCCGTATTTGACAACCGGTTCGCCGGCACTGATGGCGCCAAGCGCAATCTTGTGGCCACGCGCAATACGCTCCGCCGCAATGACGCCAAGCACCGTTTCACCAATCTCCAGCGGTCTTACAGCCGTCGCAACATTGTCTGTTTCATCAAGCCGTATTGCGGCAGGTGCCGTCATGTCATCGTCTCCGGACTATGAGATTATTGATCAGGCAAATGATCGGCCAACACTGGCCGCATTACAAGGGAGGCCAAGCCTTATCAGAGAAGTATTTGCTGCCGCACCAGAGACACCAGGCTGTCGTGCGCCATGTCCGGTTCGCGGCCTGACGTGTTCAGGCTGTAGTGCGAACGGGCATAGTCGGCATTGCGTTCATCCAGCAGTTTGCGCAATTGCTGCATGGCTGCCGGGTTGCCTTCCATGGGACGTAAATCGCCCTGCGCACGCACCCGGTTCATGTGCTCTTCGGCGCTGGCCTTGAGCCAGATGGTATGGAAGTCGCGCAACAACCTGCTATAGGCGTCTCCGCCGCCAACAATGCCACCGGCAACGGCCAGCACCACGCTCTTGTGACGAGCCGAAATCGCCTCCAGTGCATCTGCTTCCAGCCTGCGGTAGCCTTCCTGGCCGTACAAATTGAATATCTCCGGCACCGGCAGTCCGCTCTGGCGTTCGATTTCGTCATTCAGTTCCACAAACGGCATATCCAGCGCGCGTGCCAGGCTGAAACCAAGCGTGGATTTTCCGGCACCGCGCAAGCCCACCAGCGCAATGCGCTGCCCGCGTCCTGAATGCCCATCCGGCAGCGACCCGGTCTCGCTGACAAGAGCTTCAAGTGTTACGCCGAGAGACATCGCAATATCGCGCAACAGGACAATGGAAATATTGCCGGAACCGGTTTCAAGCTGGGCAAGGTAGCGTTCGGACACTCCGGATATGCCGGACAACACCCGACGCGAAAGTCCGCGTGTCTTGCGTTCTGCCCGCACCCTGTCGCCAAGCCCGATCAGGAACGCCTCGGAATCGCGCCTGCCTTCCGGCTGAGTGCGCGGCGTATGCGTGCAGCGAACCATGATGGCGGGTTCAGAGGGTTCAGTAGGTTTCAACGTGATACCTCCCGCTGGTCCGCATCCGGGGTTTCAGCGCTGCCCAGTCCAGTCCGCCATTGCGGCAGATGTCGGCAAGCGCTTCATCAACGCCGGTTTCCATGCCCTTCAGGCCACAAATGTAAATGTGGGTTTCATCGCGCTGCAACCAGTCCAGCAAACCAT
>JBDNEZ010000448.1:0-11012 GCA_041690095.1 Anderseniella sp. | reverse complement strand
TTTACCCGAGTTGGCGATTAACTTTGATCTTGCTGAACTACGAGGCTATCACTATCACACGGGTGTGGTATTTGCTGCCTATCAAAGGGGAATCGCTCAGGCTATTGCCATGGGCGGACGTTACGATGATATCGGTGAGGATTTTGGTCAGGCGCAACCTGCAACAGGGTTTAGTCTAGATCTAAAAACACTGGTCAATCAATTAACTATCAGCGCGGAAGCTATTCAACCTATTGCAGTGATTTGGACTGATGATCAACAGCAACATAAGATGGTTGAGCAATTACGCAACCAAGGTGAAGTGGTTATCTATCAGCTAAGCGGTAGTGAAATATCAACATCAAAAATTCTTATACAACAAGAAAGCCGCTGGTTAGTGGCTGAAACAGGAACACAAATTCGTGGCTAAAAATATCGTAGTGATTGGCTCTCAATGGGGTGATGAAGGTAAAGGTAAACTAGTTGATTTGTTGACAGATAATGTGTCGGCTGTAGTTCGTTTTCAAGGTGGTCATAATGCAGGTCATACCTTGGTTATTGATGGCCAAAAAACCGTCTTACATTTGATCCCATCTGGTATTTTACGCGAGCATGTGCAATGTTTGATCGGCAATGGTGTGGTGTTATCACCAGATGCTTTGATCAAAGAGATGATCGCACTTGAAGCGAAAGGTATTCCTGTCCGTAAACGCCTTAAAATTAGTGCGGCTTGCCCATTAATTTTGCCCTACCATATTGCATTAGATCAAGCGCGTGAAATACGTCTTGGTAAAGAAGCGATCGGTACAACTGGCCGTGGTATTGGCCCTGCCGTTCACCTTCCAGATGACGGCCTCCCAGGGCATCGCCACCATGATCGGTGTGTTCGTTGGCGGCCTGTCACGCGGGTTGATGTCGGGAATTCTGATCGGCATTCCAGGCACGCCGTCATCGGTTGCAACCACCTTTGACGGATTTCCCATGGCGCGCCAGGGCCGCCCCGGCCTGGCGCTTGGTCTGGGCGTATGGTCATCGTTCTTCGGCGGCACCATTTCCGCAGTCTGTCTGATTGCCATTGCCCCGCAGCTCGCCCGCATCGGGCTTGAGTTTCAGCCGTGGGACTATTTTGCACTGGTGTTCTTCGCGCTGACCATCACCGCAAGTCTGGCCGGCAGTAATCTGATAAAGGGCCTGATTGCAGGCGCACTCGGTCTGCTCGTCGCAACCGTCGGCGAAGACGACATCAATGGTGTTTCGCGCTTCGATTTCGGCTCGGACTATCTGCAGGAAGGCTTTGCGTTCCTGCCGGTTCTGATCGGCCTGTTTGCCTTCAGCCAGTTGATGGGTGACATACGCAACCCGGCCGAGGCGAAACGCTCGCTTGCCCAGACCGGTGACATCGACATCCGCATCGAGCACATGAAGGCCGCCAAAATCGTCCTGTCGAAATGGGGCAATCTGCTGCGCTCGTCGATGATCGGCATATTCACCGGCATTCTGCCCGCTGCGGGATCATCGATCTCCAATATTCTGGCCTACGATCAGGCCAAGAAAGCCTCCGCGACTCCGGAAAAATTCGGCACCGGCTTCGAAGACGGCATCATCGCACCGGAAGCCGCCAACAACGCCACCGCCGGCGGCTCGCTGATTACCATGATGGCGCTCGGGATTCCCGGCGACATCGTCACCGCCGTGATGCTTGGCGCGCTGCTGATTCATGACGTGGTGCCCAGCCCCAGCTTCATCACTGAATCCCCCGTGCTGGCATACTCGATCTTCATTGCATTCTTTTTTGCAAACTTCCTGGTGCTGTTATTCCAGTCGATCGCACTGCGGCTGTTCGTGCTGGTGACCAAGGTGAAGATGTACGTTCTCGCCGCCATCATACTGGCCTATTGCGGCATTGGTGTTTTCGCGCTGCACAACATCGTCAACGACATGTGGACCTTGCTGATTTTCGGCGTGGTCGGATATGCCATGCGCAGTCTGGGCTTTCCGCTGGCACCGATGATCCTGGGTGTCGTGCTTGGGCCGATTGCCGAGCGCTGGCTGGCACGTGCGGTGGCCATTTCGACCGACATGAGCAATTTCATCACCCATCCCTGGTCGGTGTTCTTCCTGACCCTGAGCCTGTTTTCCATGGGCTTCGGGATCTATCAGCGCGACCGGGGTAAAAAAGTATGGCCGCTGTATTACACGCCGGTGATGGTTCTCGCACTTACCCCTGCCATGTTCATGATGGAAGGCTTCATACGCCCCGGCATTGGCATCGTCATGCTGGCCGGTGGTCTGTACGCGCTGTATCGCGCCCATCAGAAGGCGGCTGAATTTCAGCCTGCCACCGGAGGAACACCTTGATGAGCCTGCCCGTTATTGCGATCCTGATGCCAGGTGACATGGGCAGCGGTGTCGGAGCCGCGCTGACCGGCGCCGGTCATACCGTCGTGACCTGCCTGACCGGGCGCAGCGAAGCAAGCCGCACGCTGGCAACCAGGGCCGGCATGCAGGATGCACAAACCCTGGTGAACCTGGTGGATCGCGCCGATATCATTCTGTCGATTCTGCCACCGTCGGCTGCAGTCGCTCTGGCCCGCGACACTGCAACAGCCATGGGTGAGGCCGGCAAGACACCGGTTTACGTGGACTGCAATGCCATCTCGCCGGCAACCGCGCGCGAGGCGGGCGCGCTGATTACAGCCGCCGGTGCCGCGTTCATCGACGCCGGCATCATCGGTCTTGCTCCCGGCAAGGGCGGCAGTACCCGGTTTTATGTATCCGGAAATGATGTATCCGCCATGCAGTCGCTGGACGGCAAGGGCTTTGAGGTTGTCAGCCTTGGCCAGGAAGTAGGCCGTGCTTCGGGCATGAAGATGGTCTATGCGGGGCTCACCAAGGGCACCTGGACCCTGCAGACCGCAGTTATGCTGGCAGCGGAAAAACTCGGGCTGACAGAAGAACTGACTGCAGAATTCGCCTTCAGCCAGAAGCCGGCGCTGGACGCCATGCGCGCGCGCATTCCCAGACTGCCGGCTGACTCCGAACGCTGGATCGGCGAGATGGAGGAAATTGCGGCAACCTTTGCAGATGCCGGAGTTACATCCGGCTTCCACACCGGCGCGGCAGACATTTTCCGGGTGCTGGCGCAAACCCCGTTTGCCGGCGAAACCCGCGAAACCATTGACAAAAACCGTACCATGGAAGATGCGCTCAAGGTCTATGCGCAGGTAAATGCCAACAAGGACTAGTTCATGCACAAACGTCAACTGGGCAAGGGCGGCCCGGAAGTTTCCGCCATCGGTGTCGGCTGCTGGAGTTTTGCAGGCGCCTACGGGCCGACAACCGAAGCCGAAAGCCATGACACGCTGGCCGCAGCAGTCGATCTCGGCATCGATTTTCTCGATACCGCCAATGTCTATGGTGCCGGGGTGTCGGAAAAGGCCATCGGCTCGTTCATCAAGCATCACCCGCACAAGTTCACCATCGCCACCAAGGCGGGAATTTACCGCGATCCCGACACCAGGGTGCGCAGTTTCAACAATTCACCCGAGCACCTGCGCGACGCACTGGAAAAATCCCTGCGCAATCTCGGCGTGGACCATGTGGCACTTTACTATATTCACCGTCGCGAAGCAGACCGGCCCATCGAAGACGTCATGGAAACCCTGGTGCGCTTCAAGGACGAAGGCAAGATCGGCGGCATCGGGTTTTCGGAAATCGCCCCATCATCGCTGCGCCGCGCCCATGCGGTGCATCCGGTCACGGCAATACAGAGCGAATACTCCTTGTGGAGCCGCAGTCCGGAACTCGGTGTCATTCAGGCGTGTCAGCAACTGGGCGTCGCGTTTGTGCCGTTTTCACCACTGGGGCGCGGCATGTTCGCTGAAACGCTGCCGGACCCTGAAACGTTCGGAGATGGCGATTTCCGCACGGGCAATCCGCGTTTTGTCGAGCCGAACTTCTCTCACAATGTGGAAGCGCTGCAGGAATTTCGCGCATTCTGCAAGCACAGGCAACTGTCTCCGGCTACTGTGGCGATTGCCTGGTGCCTGGCACAGGGACCCCACCTGTTGCCGATCCCCGGCACCCGCTCGCGACAACACCTGGTTGAACTGGCGGCAGGCGCGCAGCTTGACCTGAGCCCGGCTGACCTGGCCGAAATCGCCAGGTGCCTGCCACCCGGTTTCGCCCATGGCGACAGATACACCGTGGCTCAGTGGCCCGGTGCCGAGCGCTATTGCTGAACCAAAACGCATTCAAGGACACAACAGATGAGCGATATACTTCTGGTCTCCAAGATGAAGCCGCATGTCCAGGATGCCCTGGCAGCCCACCATACGCTGCACCGGCTCTACGAGGCAGATGACAGCCAGGCGTTCCTGGCCTCGGTTGCCGACAGAATTGAAGGCATTGCCACGATGGGCAAGGCTGATGCTGCCCTGATTGACGCCCTGCCCAATCTGAAGATCATCGCAAGTTTCGGCGTCGGCTATGACGGCGTCAATGCGGCCCATGCAGCATCGCGCAAGATCATCGTTACCAACACGTCGGACGTGCTCAATGACGACGTCTCCAACCTGGCCGTCACACTTGTGCTGACCTGTTCACGCCGGTTTTGCGAATGGGAGCGGTTTGCCCGTGCAGGACGCTGGGAAAAGCAGGGCGATCCGCCACTGGCGCGTGCAATCAACGCTCGCAAGGTCGGCATTCTGGGCCTTGGCCGCATCGGCAAGGACATCGCCCGCAAACTTGAAGTATTCGGATGCGTGATCGGTTATCATGGCCGTAGTCCACAGGCCAACCAAACCTATCAGTTTTACGATGATCTGGTGAACATGGCGCGCGATTGTGATTTTCTGATCGCCATATGCCCCGGCGGCGAGGCCACCAGGGGCATCGTCAACAAACAGGTGCTGGAAGCACTCGGGCCGGAAGGCACCTTCATCAATATCGCGCGCGGCTCGGTGCATGATGAAGATGCGCTGATCGAAGCTCTTGAAAGCGGCAAGCTGGGCTATGCGGGCCTCGACGTATTTGCGTCGGAACCGAAGATTCCCGAACGCCTGCGCCAACTCGACACTGTCACGCTGCAACCCCATCAGGGCTCAGCCACCATTGAAACCCGGCGCGCCATGGGCGATCTGGTGGCCAACAACCTGTTGAGTTTCTTTGACGGCAACGGCGCGCTCACACCAGTGGCGGAATGCGCCGGCATAAAGTAGGCGAGATTAACCTGTCTCGCGCGCCGAGGTCTGGTCGAGACTGCGCATCAGGTCGAAGAACTTTTCACCCTGCACCGTCACATGCTGGCGCAGCAGGGTTTCGGCAGTCTCCTGATCGCCTGCTTCAACCGCCTGCAGGATTTGCCGGTGTTCTTCCAGCGACTGCCGGACACGGCCGCGCACCCCCAACTGCAACCGCCGGAACGGCTGCAGCCGTTTTTGCAGCTTCAGGGCCTGGGATTGCAAAAATCCGTTGCCGCCTGCTTCGTACAACACCTGGTGGAAAGTTTCATTCTCGCGATAATAGGCATCGCGGTCGCCGGTTTCCTCGGCCTGTTCACATTTGCGGCAGGCTGCGGAAAACGCCTTGAGCTGGACATCGCTGATGCGCTTGGCGGCAAGCCTGCCGCACATGCTCTCCAGTTCGCCCATCACTTCGAACATTTCCACCACCTCGACGAAGCCCGGCGTGCGCACAAAGGCACCGCGACGCGGCTTCATTTCCAGCAAACCCGACGCGGCAAGCTGATGCAGGGCTTCGCGGACCGGCGTGCGCGAGACCCCGAAACGGGTGCACAACCGCACTTCGTCAAGCCGCGCGCCGTCGACGAATTCGCCGGTCAGAATGGCTTGTTCGAGCGTTTCACGAATACGATCTGCGGTTCTTTCGTCCATGACAGGCATGACCATAGCCGCATTTTTGTGCATCCAACAAGGCAATTCTTGTATACAAGAAGGTTGACTCCGGTACGCAAAACCGTACCCTGAGACAACTGATAAATCTCGTCAGTCAACGAATTCAACACCAAAATGGTCCGGTCGCCCTACAAGCCGGATCGGGAGGACTACATGAAACTCAAACTGACATCACTGATAGCCGGTCTGGCAATGGCGACAGCCCTGTCAGGCGCTGCCTATTCGAAAGAACTGCGCCTGTCACACCAATGGTCGACCAAGGATGTGCGCCACAAGGTGGCCCAGATCGTGGCTGACGAAGTCGCTGCCGCCGATGTTGATCTCACCATCAAGATTTTCCCGTCCAAATCGCTGTTCAAGCCACGTGAGCAGTATCGGCCAATGTCAGCCGGTCAGCTCGACATGACCGTGTTTCCATTGTCATACGCCGGTGGCCAGCGCGCAGAATACAATCTGACGCTGATGCCCGGCCTGGTGAAGAACCATGACCATGCCGCACGCATGAACAAGTCGGACTTCATGAAGAAGATCGAAGCCATCATGGCGGAAGACGATGTACGCGTTGTGGTGCACGGATATCTGGCCGGCGGATTTGTCGGCAAGGACAAGTGCATCACCGCACCTGCAGATGTAAAAGGCCAGCAGACCCGCGCTGCCGGCAAGGCATTTGAACAGATGCTCGCAGCAGCCGGTGCATCGATCACCTCGATGGCATCATCCGAAATCTATCCGGCGCTGCAGTCCGGCGTTCTGACAGCGGCCAACACGTCCTCGTCATCGTTCGTTTCCTACCGCATCTACGAGCAGGTAAAATGCTATACGCCGGCCGGCGATGTCGCCCTGTGGTTCATGTATCAGCCGTTGCTGATGAACAAGTCCGCTTATGAGGCCCTGAACGACAAGCAGCGGGCGGCTCTCGATGCGGCGGCTGCCAAGGCTGAAGCTTTCTATCTGGACGAAGCCAAGAAAGAGGATGCCGCCTCGGTTGAGGTCTTCAAGAAAGCCGGTGTTGAAATCAAGTACATGACACCGGAAGAGTTCAGCCAGTGGCGTGAGATTGCCAAGGGATCTTCGTACAAGAACTTCGCGGATAACGTGCCGGGTGGCCAGGCGCTGCTCGACATGGCTCTTGCCGTCGAATAAACGCAAATCGCACTGCTGACCGGAGGTGGCACGCCGCCTCCGGTCACATATCAAAACCCATAATTTTCCACCTGCACGACTGAGGCGAGCAAACCATGGCGTCTGACGAAAACTCCAACTTGTCAGGCCCCGGTGAACGGACCGGCTGGCTGCAAGCCGTTGATGCAATCTCGACGCTGTGCGGGTGGGTCTCGGCAACCATGATCCTGATTTCCGTGGGTATCACCTGCCAGATGATCTTCGTGCGTTTCGTGCTGAACCAGTCAACCATCTGGCAAACCGAAGCGGTAACCTTCCTGATGGTGGCAGCCACACTGATCGGCCTGCCCTATGTCCAGAAACTGCGCGGCCATGTGAACGTGGACCTGATACCGCTGATGCTGCGACCACCGGTTCGCAAGGCGCTGGCCCTGTTCACCCTGTCGGTGTCAATCATCATTGTCGCGCTGATGCTGGTCTACGGATTTGAGTTCTGGCACACCGCATGGTCAAGAAACTGGAAGTCGGACACCGTGTGGGGGGTCCGGTTGTGGATACCCTATCTGGCGATGCCGGTCGGGTTTGGCCTGCTGTTGCTGCAACTTGTTGCCGACCTCGCGGCTGTTGTGACCGGCCTCGACAAGCCCTTCAACATCAACAAGGAGAGCCGCTGATGGACCCGCTTTTCCTGGGCGCCATCCTGGCGGTTGTGACGGTGCTGGTGTTGTTTTCCGGTGTGTCGGTAGCAGTGGGCCTGCTGATCGTGTCGGCCGGTTTCCTGCTGATATTTGACGGTGCCCGCTCGCTGCAATTGCTGCCGGAGATCTTTTTCGGCAAGCTGGACAATTTTGCGCTGCTGTCCATCCCGATGTTCATCATCATGGGCGCATCGATCGCCTCAACGCGTGCCGGTGCAGACTTGTATGAAGCACTTGATCGCTGGCTGACCCGGGTCCCCGGCGGCCTGGTGATTTCCAATCTTGGCGCTTGCGCCCTGTTTGCTGCCATGTCGGGCTCATCGCCGGCAACCTGTGCAGCCATCGGCAAGATGGGCATCCCGGAAATGCGCAAGCGCGGCTATCCCGATGGCGTCGCAGCCGGCTCGATAGCTGCCGGCGGCACGCTCGGCATTCTGATTCCGCCATCGGTCACCATGATCGTCTATGGCATCGCCACCGAGACCTCGATCGGACGATTATTCCTCGCCGGTGTCATTCCAGGTCTGTTGCTGGTTACCTTGTTCATGATGTGGTCGCTGTACGACACCTGGCGGTCCGGCGCAGTCGATGCGCTGTCGGGGCGAAGCTTTACCTGGAAGCAGCGCTTTGAAATCCTGCCGCGCGTGCTGCCGTTTGTCGCCATCATACTGGGTGTCCTGTATGCAATGTATGGCGGGCTTGCGACACCATCTGAAACCGCTGCTGTCGGCGCCCTGATGTGCCTGGCAGTGGCTATCGTCATCTACAAGCTGTGGAGCCCGAAACTGCTGTGGGACGTGCTGCGCGATTCAACTCGCGAAAGCGTGATGATCCTGTTCATTATAGCTGCTGCCGGTGTGTTTTCCTACATGCTGTCCTCGCTGTTTATCACCCAGTCGATTGCCGCATGGATCGGAACGCTGGACGTCAACCCGTGGGTATTGATGTTCGCCATCAATATTTTTCTGCTGATTGCAGGCTTCTTCCTGCCGCCGGTTGCCGTCATCCTGATGGCCGCCCCTATCCTGCTGCCTATCGTCATCAGTGCCGGATTTGATCCCTACTGGTTTGCCGTTGTCTTGACGATCAATATGGAAATTGGTCTGATTACACCGCCAGTGGGCCTCAATCTTTATGTGATCAACGGCATTGCACCGGAAATCTCATTGCGCACCATCCTGGTCGGATCCCTGCCATTTGTCGCATGCATGGTGATCGCCATATTATTGTTGTGCTTGATGCCCAGTCTGGCAACCTGGTTACCGGACTATATCATGGGACAAGCCATATGAGCCGAATGTCGTATTTTCAGGACCTGTTATCGAGCCTGTTTGAGCGCCGTGCTTCCAGTGCGGCCAGCCCCGACGCACGTGACATACTGGCCTTGTGCAACGCCCTTTTGGCCGACACCGGCGAAGTGACCGGTTTGCAAACCGGTTCTGCCCTGCTGGCCAAGTATTCGCAGGTTGATCAGCCGCGCAAGCTGGCGTTTTTCCAGAGCCTCGCCAGTGATTTTGATATCGACACCGAAGCACTCACGCAACGCACCAGTGACTATGCGGGCGATCGCAACGCGAAAAACCTCACCAGCCTGCTGGAGGTCGCCGAGCCGCGCCGGCAGGAACTGCTGCGCAGGCTGAACGGTGTGCCGGGCGGCACCGAGAAGCTGGTCCGCATGCGAGAAGACCTGCTTGAAATTCTCAACGAAGATGCCAGCCTGGCGCGTGTGGATGTTGACTTCGAGCACCTGTTTTCGTCGTGGTTCAACAGGGGCTTTCTGGTTCTGCGTCCGATTGACTGGACCACACCGGCCCACATTCTCGAGAAAATCATCAAGTATGAAGCCGTGCACGCCATTGACAGCTGGGATGATCTTCGCCGCCGCCTGCAGCCTGCGGACCGGCGCTGTTTTGCCTATTTCCACCCGGCCATGCCCAATGAACCATTGATCTTCGTGGAAGTCGCACTGACGGCCACCATCGCCGGCTCGATCCAGGCGGTGCTTGCGGAAAACCGCGATCCCGTGCTGCCGCAAGATGCCGCCGCTGCCATCTTCTACTCTATCTCGAATTGCCAGAAAGGCCTGCGCGGCGTGTCGTTCGGCAACTTCCTGATCAAGCAGGTGGCAACCGATCTGGCATCCAGCCTGCCCAATATAAAAACCTTCATTACCCTGTCACCGATACCCGGCTTCATGGCCTGGCTTCAGGGAGAGGCGCAAGCCAACCCCAAAAGCGCAGAAGCGGCATTTTATACGATTGCAAGCGAACTGACACGGGACAACGCCGATGAGGCAACGCCGGATGTGGTTGCCGGACTGAAAGCACTGGCTGCGCGCTACCTTTTGCTGGAGCAACGCGCCAGGGGTGGTCCGATTGACCCTGTCGCCCGGTTTCATCTTGGCAACGGCGCCAGCCTGAGAACGATACACTGGCTGGGTGATCGTTCGGAAAACGGGCTGCGCAAGTCTGCCGGCATGATGGTCAATTATCTCTACGACCTGAAATCCGTCGACGCCAATCATGAAGCCTATTCACGCGATGCCAAGGTTATCGCGTCGCGCGAAGTAACCTCGCTGCTGGATACAAAACTCGGCGCCCAGAATACAAGGAAGCTGGCAAATGGCTAGAGCAATATCCATCCGCAGAATGGATAAGATCAATGAGTCCTGACTCTAATCACCTGTTCGATGGCCTGTTGAAGAATGCCGATCTCGAGCGGGCCTTTGCTCAACTGGACGATGGACGCTGGTACACCTACAGCCATGTCATGCAGGTATCCGGCCGGTTTGCCAACATGCTAGTCGAGCGCGGCCTTGAACCCGGTGACCGACTGGCTGCACAGGTGCCAAAGTCCATCGAGGCACTGATGCTGTATCTCGGGACGGTGCGTGCCGGCGGCGTATTCCTGCCGCTGAACAATGCCTACACAGCCACCGAAGTGGAATATTTTCTCGATAATGCCAGCCCGCGCATATTTGTCTGTGACCCGGCCCGCCATGCGGAGTTTGAAGCGCTGACCGGCAAGCTCGGCGTCAGGCTCGAGACCATGGGCGTGTGGAAGGATCCCGATACCAGTGCCGGCACTCTGCCGGATGCAGGTGTTGATGCCTCGCCAGAGTTCACCAATGTCGAGCGTGGCCCGGACGACCTGGCAGCCATTCTCTATACCTCCGGCACCACCGGGCGCTCCAAGGGCGCCATGCTGACCCATGACAATCTGTTGTCAAATGCCCTCGTCCTGAAGGACCTGTGGGCATTTACTCGCGAAGACGTGTTGCTGCATGTGCTGCCGATAT
>JBDNEZ010000447.1:0-2379 GCA_041690095.1 Anderseniella sp. | reverse complement strand
GATGCCACACTTAAGACCCATGAAAATTCCTTTGAAAACAAGCCCCTTTGCACCATCGAGCCCAACGTCGTTGTGGTCGAGGCGCACAGTAGGCGCCAAGCGGGACGGCCCGGAGATCACGTGAATCCTGGCGCTGGATCGTTCGCCTGTTGAGGCATTTAACCTCGTTTTGCCCGGGGGAAACTGACACCGATTGTACTTATCACCGAATCGTTGCTGCTTGGAAACCAGGCGATCGATGGACGCATCCTGCGTGACTGGATGCTCAGCGGCTTCTGCGTCAGCATGAAACTCGGCCTCGGGCCGCTCATGACCGTCGAGGAAGCCCGCGTCGGGGCCATGGTGGTCTTGGCCCATCACCGCCGCGGAGAACGGCCCGACCGCGCGCAAGCCCCTATTCGGCGCGTGCTGCATGGCTCCCGCAAAGCCCCGTGTGCCGGTGCTGCAGGAGGCGGATTTGCCCTTGTGGAAGGCATCGGCCGATAGGTGCGGCGAGTGCCTGCGTGGTTCTCTCTGATTGCCGCTGGACAGCCGCTTTACTGTTATGGAGATCTCTCCAGCAGGGAACTATGCATAAGCGGCGGTTGCTGCCGATCAGGTTGTCGGGCTGACTGAGCCAGTCAGGCACTAGCGTAGCGGACCTGATTGTCAGTCATAGTGACGGGCACGGTGATTGACCCGGCGGGCGTCGCTCCTTACAATATAAGAAAATGTAAGGAGTCTCACGTGTCCGAAGCCACACTGACAAGCAAGGGTCAAATCACCATCCCTGCCGATATCCGGAAATTGCTGTCAATCCGCCCGCAAGACCGGCTCACGTTCACCCCCATGCCCGACGGGACGGTGGTGATGCGGGCCAAAACAAAGTCCATCAAAGACATAAGGGGCACGCTCAAACCGCCGCAAGGTGTCTCTGTCTCCATTTCTGACATGCGCCTGGGCGGCGATTAATGGCGGCGCTGGATACCAACGTACTTGTTCGCTGGCTGACAAACGATGATGCGAAACAATGTGCAATCGTGGCCCGTCTGTTTGATGAGGCCATCAACAAGGGCGAGCGCCTGTTTGTCACCGTAACCGTCATGCTTGAGGTGGAGTGGGTGTTGCGGGCCCGGTATCAGTACGACAGGCGGAACGTGACAACTGCACTGAATGCCTTGCTGGATGTGACAGAACTGGAGTTCCAGACAGAGCCGGCTTTGGAACAAGCGCTGTGGCTGTTCAAGCAAGCGGGGTCTCGAGACTTCGCGGACTGCCTCCACATCGCACTCGCCAGCCAGAAAGGCCAGGGGCCGCTCCTGACCTTTGACGAGCGCGCGTCCAAGAGTAAAGGAGCCAAGTTGCTGCGCGGCTAACGAGAGAAAGTCGACTGTCTGCTTCGGGCCGTTGCTGACCTTCACGGTCGAACCGGAGGGCACCCGCTTGCTGCCGCTTGCGGTCATGCACGACGACGACCCGAAAATCTTTCCCTGGCCAAGTGCGTTTCTCAAAACCCTGGGCGATGCAATCTCCGACGCACTATTTCACAAGCGCCATAGGAACAATACCGCGTTTGCTGGATTTCAGAAACAGCACGTCGTCCATAACGCGCCAATACCAATCGCAAGTATTTTTTTCATTGGACACCCTGAAGAAGTCTATTCAACAAACAGAAAAATTGACTCGGGGCAACCTTTCTAACATTCAAGCAAATCTATTCCCTGCCGTTTGTATGTTCAAGTGACATTACCATCGTAGGGCAAGAATACGTTGTCCGGAAATCGACTGAAGCCGTAACACGCCCGCCCGGCGGGGCCGAGCGGGCGTGTTACGGGCTTTCACCGAGATACTGAACCGGCAGCGCGACACAGTGGGTTGATTACTTCGCGACCTTGCGCGCGGCGTCCAGCCAGCCATCGACGGTGGACTGATTGTCATTGATCCATTTGGCGGCGGCGGCACTGATGTCCTTCTCGGAACTTTTGCCGTCGTGCATCTCGGCATTCTGAGCATAGATGGCCTCGAGCGGCACACTGGCTTCTTCGAACAGCTTCTTGGCCGCCGGGTTCTTGGCCAGGAAATTGTCGTTGGCAACCACCCGGATATCGTTCGCCGGCCAGCCCATCTTGCATGGGTCATTGTCGCCCACGCAACCTTTCACGCCGGGTACCTCTGCATACTGCTCGAGATCCTTCTGCGCTGGCGGCAGGCTGGTGAACGGCACTTCCAGCCACACCACGTCTTTACCGGGCTTCAGAAACGCCACCGTCCAGTTCGGCGTCCAGGTGTAGAAAAAGATCGGCTTGCCCTGTTTGTAGCGCGCGAGGGCATCGGCCATCGAGGCCGCATAGGCCGCCTTGATCGGTTCGACCGTATCGCGCAGCTTGTATGCGTCCAGAT
>JBDNEZ010000446.1:0-7780 GCA_041690095.1 Anderseniella sp. | reverse complement strand
CTCAACCCGTGAGGTTCACATGAATTACGAGGCCTTTGACACGCTGGTTCGCCGGCTGGAGTACCTTGAGGCACGGGTGAACGAGCAAGACATGATGATGAACAACATGTTTCGTGAAGCCAAAATACTCGAGGTTGACGGCAAGAAGGGTCTGGCTCGTGTCGACGCCCATGGCGTCGAGAGCGAGCTTGTTCCCTGGCTGCAGCGTGCCGGAAAGATCAATGATTGGGACCCGCCGACGAAAGACGAGCGGGTTTTGCTGTTTGCACCGTCCGGAGACATCACTCGAGGGCTTATCATGCCAGGTGGCTACTCGGATAAGTACAAACAACCGCATGACAAACTAGACGAGGCAAAGCGCGTCGTCGGTGAAACTTCTATTCTGTCCACCCAGAATAGCTACACGCTGAAGTCGCCCACGATTACGATCGAGGGCAACATCTACCTGAAAGGGCAGATACTCCAGCACAACCAAAAGAGCATCAGCGACACGCATAAACACGAAGGCGTGACACCTGGTGGTGGGCTCACAAGCGTACCGGCATAACAAGGAGACTCCCATGTCGAATGGAAAAAAAACCTACACTGTGATGAAGGCCGACGAGCACAAAAACTCGTGGCTGCAGGGCAAAATGTACAAGCTCGGGGATCTCATCGAGCTCACCGATGCTGAAGCCAAGTATGGCGCGCTCAACGGGCAGATCAAAATCGGCAAGCACGACCCTGAAGCCGATGAAGACGACAGACAATTGAAGTCTGGCGGCCGGAAATCGAACAAGGCACCCGTCCAAAAGGACCCGGCCAAGTCTGAAAACGACAAGGATGGTGACAACGGGTTCGGCGGCAGCAACAGCTAATGGCATCCGTGGGACTGAACGACAACACTGGTGAACAGCTAGGTGGTTGGGAACATGTGGTTCAGTCCCTCACCATCCTGCTGACGACCGAAATAGGCGAGTGCGTCGAGCTTCGTGACTACGGCTCGGACATTCCGAACCTCATTGACCGGCCAATGATCCCCGCAACCCTGCTTGATGTCTTCATGGCAACGGTAGTGGCCATCGACCGGTGGGAACCACGTTATGTTGCCAAGGCCATGCGCCTGGTGAAAGCCGGTCCAGATGGCGCGGCAACCCTGCAGACTGAGGGAATTTACTTCCCGCGCGCTCACCTTGGAGACTTCACGGTCCACCAATCACGTGGGTTTGTCATCGCACTATAGGAGCTTGCCATGAGCGAATACGGCTATACGGGGCTCCAGTCCTTGCCGCCTCTGCAGATCGTTGAAGAAATTGACTTCGACGTGATCCTGTCTGGCATGCGTGACTACGTCGTCGCGCAATATCCCGAGCTCGTAGGGATAATTGACATCGAAAGCGAACCGGCGCGCATTGTCCTGCGGGCAGTTGCCTACCAGGAAACCGTCCTCCGGGCTCGCATCAATGACGCTATCAGGGCCAATTTCCTGGCCTATGCCTCGGGCACCGACCTCGACAACCTGTCCTACTTCTACGAAGTGGAGCGAATGGGCGGCGAGGATGACGAGCACCTGAGAGAAAGAACAATTCTTGCCATTTCAGGCAGGTCCACTGGCGGTACGGAACCTCGTTACAAATTCGTGGCAATGACCGCAGACATTCGCGTCAAGGACGCGCTGGCCTACACGCTCGGGACAAATCCCACCGTGTACCTTGCAGTCTTCTCTACGGAGAGCGGCGGCATTGCAGCGCCAGATCTTTTGGCCATCGTGGACGAGGCCGTGCAGTCGTCTTCCGTCCGCATGGTGAATGACACGATTGTCGTTCGCAGTGCCATCACCACGGAGATTGCGATTGAGGCGAACATCTGGATGCTGCCTCAAGCAACCGGAGCCTCGTTTGATGGACTTGAGCAAGCCTTGCGGGATGCGTGGGACGCGGAGTCCAAGGTGGGATTCGATATGACGTTGTCCTGGCTGCAGGCCCGCCTGATGCGGCCCGGCGTCCAACGAGTCGAAATCGCCACACCGACTGCAAACGTGGTTCTTCCGCCCTACGAGGGTGGGACGATCACAACTGTAACCCTGAATAACATGGGACGTGATTTCTAATGGCTCGTCTTCACCTGCAACCAAGAAACGCTACCCCGATGCGGAAAGCACTTGCAGAGGCAGGTGATTATCCCTTCGTGCTGGAAGCTCCCGTTTCAGCCTCTCGTGGCAAGAAACTGACGTCGCCCGAGCCTGCCTGGCTGCCATATCTGGTCTATGAGTATGGTCTCAACGAGCTCACACCCTATGTGCCAAACTTGTACGAAGTCATCGACGAGGGAATCCAGTGGCAGCGTATGCGCGGAACGCCGGCAGCTCTGGCGCGGGCTCTCAACTGGCTGGAATATTCGGGCACGCTTGAGGAATTTCCGACCCGGCGCAGGAAATGGGCATTGTTCATGGTCGGCCTGGACCAACTTCGGGTGCAGGAAACACCGGACCTCGACTACATCGACGGTGTTTCGAACCTGTCCGCGCCGTTGCGGTCATACTTCTGGCGCGGGTTTCATGACTACGACGTCCGGGCTCTCGAGACAGCGCATACCAAGCTGGCCGTTACCCGCTTGTCGTCGTTCTCCGGGGTTCGCATCCCCGCCGTGGCATCCAAGTGGTCGTATGGTCGGCGATTTACGAACGAGCACACCCTCACAGAGGTAGAGCTGACCTCATTGGGCGCGTGGATTCCGACGGGTGACGTTGACCCTGGATGGGGCGACTTCGCGTGGGATACGCCGGGCTTCACCTGGTCGTCTCCATCGGAGGCAGTCAGAAAAGCCGCAATCGCCGCCTCTCTCACGGGCAGGTCTGCATGGTTAGAGCTGAAAGATGCTGGCAACGATGTGATCGGTTACCGCCGGGCGCGGATCATCAAGCCAGTCAAGGCAACGGTCGGTGGTTCATACAGGTTCAACAGCCTGGACTACGCAGAGAACACGGACGCACCCACGGCCATGCTGTTCGAGGCAATGACAGACTTCGGCGATGGGTACGGCAGCGAGGTCGCGTTTTGGGGTGTCGTCTTCGACGCGACCATCACTGACGAGAACAGGCCAGGACAGGCCTGGGCAACCGCAGCTGAAATGACAGGCCTGACTGATCCAGTCGCGGTCACGTCCGACACTGCGTTGCTTGGTAGGACAATTCGAGAGCGGTTTACTGCCCTTCTCAAAATTTAAGGTAGCACTATGTTTGAGCACAAATCCGGACTGCCGCGCGCCTATGACAGGCATCCTGACAAACCCAACCATGCCTCGGTGGTCTTCCGCGAGGAAACCTTCATCGAAGGTGCGGACCTCAACGAGGCACAGAGTATAGTCAGGTCCAGGCAGAAGCGCCTTGGCAACCTAGTGAACCATGACGGCGATCGGATTTCTGGTTGCGATGCGATTGTCGATGTCAACGCCAGCGAAGTGACGATCACCGCCGGTCGGGTCTATGTTGCCGGCGACGTCCACGCAGTAGACGGCGCGGTCCTCGCGGCTGTGCCCATGACGGGCGACGTCACCGTTGGTGTGCGCATTACGGAGACGTTCCCCGACGAAGTCGCGGACCCAGACCTGAAAGGCATCTTCCCCGGCGAGGAAAGCGAGGGAGAGCCTTGCGCTGCCCGTGAAACCATTACCCTGAGTTGGGGTTTTGAAGGCGACGGCGTGGTGGGTGCCCTGTTCCCTGTGTACCTGATCCGCGATAGCACGGTCATTGACCAGACACAGCCGGCCATCCTGGGCGGCGTGAACCAGGCCATATCCGCTTACATCGTTGGCTCGCACGGAAACTACATCTCCGAGGGCTGCCGGGTTACAGCATTGGGTAAGATTGCGACCGCGCAGCACTTCTCAATCCAAGCCGGGACAGCCGTAATTGAGGGCTTCATCCGGACTCGCAACAGCGACTTTCGCTTCGTCAAAGAAGAAGACCCAGATCTTGCGCAGGTAGACGCGGAGCTGCACTCGTTTGACGACGGCGGCAGCGGGACAGCAACGGTAACGGTTCGCCGTCTTCCTGTGTCCTCGATCGTCCAGGCTATAGTCTCCAAAGAGGTGACGCGGACGCTGACCAAAGGCGTCACGGACAGTATAGAGGCCCTGCCTGACAGTTCCGTGTTCGAGATCGTGGAAGTGGTTTCGGGCGCGACAACCTACGTGCAAACGACGGACTACACGCTTACTGGAGATTCGATTGACTGGTCCGCTGCCGGGGCAGAGCCCGGCGTGGGTGTGTCCTATGATGTGACCTACCGCTACCGTGACGCCGTTGTCGAGGACTCATTCAGCGACACACAGGTCACCTTGTCGGGCGGCTACACGGGCGGCGATATCCTGCTGACCTACCTCTACAAAATGCCCCGCATTGACGTCCTGTGTCTCGACGTGACCGGCGTGCCTGTCTACGTCACGGGGATACCTGCGGCAGTTTCGCCAGCAAAGCCTGTTGTACCGCAGAACTTGGCACCACTTTGCACGATCACAAATTCGTGGACAGCGAAGCCGACTATCAGAAACGACGGGACCAGGAACTTCCCATACACCAAGATCTCTCGCATGTACGACAAGATCGTCGACTCGTATAACCTGATTGGGCTCGAGCGCCTTCGCAGGACGCTCGACTCTCGTGAGCCCGTGGCAAAAAAGGGGGTGTTTGTAGACCCGTTCGAGAACGACCGGTATCGGGACACAGGCGAGGCCCAGACTGCAGCCGTCTTCGAAGGCAGCATGCAGTTGCCGGTCCTGCCCACATTCTACGCGCCGGTTGTGACATCGCCGCTCTTGCTGGATTATACCAGTGTCGTCCACATCAGCCAGCCGCTCTCGACGTCGTGTCGCAAGATCAACTCTTACCAGAACTTTGACCCAATCCCGGCTGCGATGACGATTACGCCGTCGTCGGACATGTGGGTTGAGACTGACAGTGTGTTCCTGTCCGACATCACGCAGACGTTCGGCACGGGGAATGTTGTCAGGACCACGCAAGAAGTGCAGCTTGTTGACGAGCGCGAAGAACTGATCGAGCTCTTGCGTGAAATCGACATTGCCTTCGAGATCGAAGGGTTCGGAAACGGGGAAGAACTGTCAAGTCTGACGTTCGATGGCCTCGACGTAACCCCTGCCGGCCCGCTTGCCGCGGACATCACCGGGGCGATATCCGGGTCGTTCACTATCCCTGCCAGCGTTCCAGCGGGCACCAAGCCCGTCGTGGCGACCGGTGCCGGTGGCAGCGAAGCCAGCAATGTGTTTATTGGCCAGGGTATATTGCAGATCGACGAAATGCGTCGGATAAACAGCATCTTCCGGGAGCCAACTCAATCTGGGGGTGGCGGGGGAGGCGGTTGGTCCGGCATGCCGGCAGGCCAGGCCGAAAGGCTTCTCGTCGATCCTGTCGCGCAGTCCTACGCAGTGACCGAGCCCCGGATGCTGACGTCCGTCAAGGTGAAGTTCTGCAACGTGGGCGACGTCACCAAGGGTTGTATCCTGCAGATCGTGGCGGCTACTGTATCGTCAAACAACAGCGTTCTTCCAACGCGGACTGTGCTGTCTGAAGCCTTCATCAACATGGGAGACGTCGTCGTCGATGAGTTCTACGATGCCGCCTTGAACGTGCCCCTCACTCAGTACAGTGACCGGCAATACTGCTTTGTGTTGCTTACCGACGATGCCGCCCACTCTATTTCATCGGCAGTGATCGGCGACTTCGACGCAGAGTTGCAGTCTTTCGTGTCATCTCAGCCCTACACGGTCGGGGTGATGTTCACGTCATCCAACGCCTTGTCGTGGAACGTGCACAACGATGAAGACGTCACGTTCCAGGCCTTGGTTGCGAAGTTTGCGCCGCTGACAAAGACAGTGACGCTCGGGACCTACGATCTGGTTGACTGTTCCGACATCATGGTCCGGGCAAACGTCGAGCTCCCAACCGCTGACGCGCGGTTGTGGTTTGAAGTCGTCCGGCCCACAGACGAAGTCTACCGCCTGCAGCCGAACCAGAACCTCGAATTGAACGAGTTCATTACCGAGACGGTTACGCTGAAGGTTGTCCTGGTGGGCAGTGAAGAGATAAGCCCGATCCTGTATCCGGGTGTGCTGTTCATTGCCGGTGAGTTGCAGACTTCTGCAACTTACGTGTCCCGCGCATTTGCGATCGGGACCGCCGTCAGGATGGGCGTCTACTTCAAGGCATGGCTCCCGTCCGGGTCTTCTGCAGTTGTCGATATCGACAAGGCGGACGACACGTTCGAGACCGTCCCGTTGGATGTCACAGAGCAACTGAACGACGGCTGGCTCGAGCGCGAACATGCGCTTGATCCGTTTACCGCCGTGCAGGGTCGATTGAAATTCACGTTGACCGGGACCCCTGCAGCCCGGTTGTCGGTGGCCGACCTCCGGGCGGCCTCCATTTAAACTAACGGCCATGTTGGGTGTTGCACCCGGCATGGCCTACCAATTCAGTCGCTATGCGGCTCACCAACACTAGGGGCAGAACATGGTCGCCAACGTCACAGCCAGCAGAGCCTACCAGCTCCCGGACGCAGTTAACAATCTGAGCGAAGACGTGTTGCGTCTCATTGCTGCAGTGTCGGGTATCGACGTCGACGTTGCCGCGTTGCTTGTCTCCATGGCAGGCAAGGCGGCAACTGGCCACACGCATGCTCTGGCCGACATCAGCGATCTTGTGTCGTCTCTTGCGGGAAAGGCAGCGTCCGACCACGTTCACGCTTTCAACAGCTTGTCAGATGTGGACGTGTCCAGCGCGGCCACAGGCATGGCGCTCACTCACAACGGCACGCAGTGGGTGCCGGCCAACCTGTCGACGACGTCTATCAAATCCGGACGTTTCACCGAAGCCAGGCTTCCAGAAAACCTTGCAGCAGCAGCTCTTGCCGCAGCTTACGCCGCGCTAGGGCACGTGCACTCTATCGCCAATGTGACTTCGCTCCAGACGGCACTTGATGATCTGCAAGCTGCAATCGACGCGGTCTCGGCGACCGCCGGTGGCAAGCAGGCAGGAGACGCTACTCTCACGGCTCTTGCTGGCCTGGCTACAGGCGCGAACATGATGCCCTATTCGACGGGCGCCGATACGTTCGGCCAGACTTCGCTGACCGCTTTTGCCCGGACCATTCTTGATGATGCCGACGAGGCGGCGGTGCGCGCGACTATCGGCGTGGGCTCCAACGCCATCGGGAACAAGACAGTCTCCACGTCGTCGCCAAGCGGCGGTACGGATGGTGACGTTTGGTACAGGTACTAAGTCATGGCAACGGAGACACATATCCGCAATGGCGGCGTTTGGCGACAGATCGTTACAGACAAGGACCTGTACACCTACAGCGGTGGCGTGTGGCGCACGAATGAGTTTGTCTATGTCCGAAACGGTGGATCATGGCGCACGGTCTATGACCGGGTCGTGTCTGTCGGCGTCGGCGGTGTGGGTGTTACCTGTTTCTTGCCATGGCAGAAGGTCCTTATGGCCGACGGCACGCTGAAGCCAATCTCCGAAGTCAAAGCCGGCGAGTTGGTCCGTGGCCGGTGGGGCATCAATCAGGTGCGCGGCACGGAAACTCCGCGCCTGGGCAACCGCTCGATGTGGCTGATCAATGGCATGTGCTTGAACACGCCGGATCACCCGCAGTGGACGCTCGACGGCTGGTCCGTCATTGACACAGACTTCTACGCGGCCAACGACTTTGGTTGCGAGTGTGTCCTGTATGGAGAGGATGGCGACTGGTGGATCGAGAAATATCAACCATGTGACCCT
>JBDNEZ010000445.1:0-10662 GCA_041690095.1 Anderseniella sp. | reverse complement strand
TGTCAATGCCACCGAGGATACAATCAAACCGAGGGCGATGACCTTCTCCATTGTCAGAATATCCCCCAGAAGCAGGCTGGATGACAATACGCCGACCACCGGAATGAGCAGAGTACCGATGGCGGCGGTTGACGCGGGCAGTCGCGACACCAGGCTGACCCAGGCCGCATAACATAGTGCAACCGGGCCTACGACATGAAACGCAAACACGGCCAGGACCGGGGCATCCGGGATATTGAGCGTCCAAGGGTGTTCGAACGCCACGGCACCTGCCCAAGCCGGTATGGCAGACACACCGACCAGCCAGGCAGAGCGTGCCAGTGGTGCGATGGTCCAGTCCCGCGCCTTGAGCAGCACAGTGCCTGCGGCCCACGACACGGCGGCACCAAGCATGAACAGAAACCCGGCCGGATGGTCGATGAAATTCCGCGCATCACCGGCTAACAATGTAGCAAGTCCGGCCATACCCAGTAACAATGAAGCAATACGGTTCAGGCCAAACCTCTCGCCCAGAAAAACTGCCGCCAGCAAGGCTGCCCACATCGGCATGGTGAACGCGATAATGGCCGCCTTTGAAGTCTCGGTCAGCAACTGACCGAACGCAGTCAACACATTGAAGCCAAACACAGTCAAAAGACTGGCGATCACCATGGCGCTGCGCTCGTGTGCTTCAATAGCAAGGCTTTCACCGGCACGACGAGCAATGATCGCCAGCAACATGGCGCCGAAAGTGAACCCCAATGCGCGGAACGTCCACGGCGGAATTGACCCGAGTATGAATTTGACGGCTGGCCAGTTTAGGCCCCACAAAATCCCGATGGTGATGACCAGCGCAACGGCCCCGGCTTGCGATCTGGTCATGTGTTCAACTCGGGCAATCCACTGTTGTCGCTGGTCGATACTGAAAGGGTGAAGCAGGGTTGTGTTTCAGCAATACTCAAAACCTGCTTGTCGGCAACCCTTGTCCATGCACGGCTTGGCTGCAGAAAACACAATGCTGGCTTACTTCACGCTCACAAGGCAGGCACCATCGACGTGGCCGAGTTCCACAGCTTCATGCGCCTCGATCATCTGGTCAAACTCAAACCGGGCACCAACATGATGGCGCAGTTTGCCGGAGCCGAGCAGTTCACTGACACCTGCCAGCGCGGCATCCCTCTGGGCATCGCTCAGTGCGAAGATTGAATATGGCGTAAGCGCAATATTTGCGTACAGCAGCTTGCCGAAAGGCAAGCAAGGTGTCGGGTTCATGTCGGATGCGTAGGCCGCGATAACCGCCCGCGGGTTGAGCGCGGGCAGGGCATGTTCCAGTGTAATGGCCAGGGTTGCGTCACATACCCGGTCAATGCCGCCGGGGACTGCGGCACTCAGGCGGTCGTTCAGATCAGGTCCTGCATAGTCAACGACCGCATCAGCACCCAACCCTTCCAACTCCTCCTGCTTTGCTGTCCTTGCAAGCGCAATCACCTGTGCCCCGCCATGGTGTGCAATCTGTACGGCGTAGCGCCCGACACGCCCGCTCGCACCGGTGACCAGAACGGTCTTGCCTGCCACGGGTCCATCGCCCAGTACGCCATGCCATGCGGTAACTGCCGGAACGCCGAGACCGGCACCGTCGGTAAAACTTGCGGAATTCGGCAGCTTGATGGCCAGATGCGAGGTGATTGCCAGCATGCTGCTGGCAGTGCCGTGCGGCCTGCCTGCCTGCGCGCCAAACAGCCAGACCTGTTCGCCGAGCCTCCCGGCAGATACACCCTCCCCAACAGCTACAATGATGCCAGCACCGTCGTTATTTGGAATGATGTGCTCAAACCGGTCAAGTTCCCGGCCCGTGGTCCGCCTTTTGATATCGGTCGGGTTGACTGCGGAGACTTTCAACTCGACCAGAACTTCGCCTGCCGCAGGCACTGGTGCTGCCATGCGCTCAACCTGCATGACTTCACCGGCCGGGCCTGCCCGACTGTAACTCCATGCACGTATGGACGAGCCCGGGCTCACTTCTCCATGTACTCGCCACACTTTGGAGCCGGTGAGTTTCCCCATGGCATGATCGGCACGGTCGAAGTGGAGTTTTGCGGGCTGCCTTCGATAATGCGGTCGGAATAAACCAGATAGACCAGCGTGTTTCGGGCTGCGTCGCAGCCGCGAACGATCTGCAGTTTCTTGAAAAACAGCGACCGGCGCTGCTTGTACATTTCGTCTCCCTGCTCAAACTTGCCCTTGAAGTTCACCGGGCCGACCTGGCGGCAGGCAAGTGACACTTCCGAACGTTCTTCTGCAAATCCCGCCCAGCCTTTCCAGCCGCCGATTTCCGGCAGGGTAAAGTGGCATGCCACACCTTCGACAAGCGGGTCGTCGAGTGCATAGACGGCAAGTTTCGCATTGGGTGACAGCAGCCGGAACACTGTCGACTTCTTGAAGATCAGTTCCGGATCATCGGCCGCGGCCGTTGCGGTGTTCACTGCGGCCATGGTCAATATGGCCGACAGGCCTGCGGTCATGATGGATTTGAAAACAGTCATCGAAAACTCCATAATCCGTTGTCTGACGTGGTGGTCAAGCCTGGGCTGCCATTGCCTTGAAGCCATTCTCAAGGTCCGCCTTCAGATCCTGAACATCTTCCAGTCCAATATGCAGACGCAACAGATGGCCTTCACGATCCCATGTCGTTGCTGTCCTATAGCTGGTGACGTCACAGGGGATTACAAGGCTTTCAAACCCGCCCCACGAATACCCCATGCCAAAAAGTGTCAGCGTGTTGAGAAAAGTGTCCACAGCCTGCGGGTCGGTTGTTTTCAGGACAACACCAAACAGCCCCGATGAGCCTTTGAAGTCACGCTTCCAGATGTCGTGGCCGGCAGCGCCTGGAAGTCCGGGATGCAGAACCTCTGCCACTTCATCGCGGCCCTCGAGCCATTCAGCAATATGCAATGCCGATTTCATGTGACGCTCCAGACGTACATCCAGCGTGCGAATGCCGCGCAGCGTCAGATACATGTCGTCCGGCCCGGCACACAGACCGATTTCTTCATATGCCGCCTTGAACCTGTCCCAGTGTGGTTCGGCGACCGTAACACATCCCATCATGCAGTCTGAATGACCCACAAGGTATTTGGTGGCAGCCTGAAAGGCGATGTCACAACCATGTTCAAATGCCTTGAAATAGTGACCGCCGGACCATGTGTTGTCCAGGGCGACAAGGACACCATGGGCATGGGCGGCCTGAACAATTGCCGGAATGTCCTGGATTTCAAAAGTCTGCGAGCCCGGGCTTTCGGTCAAGACCAGCTTTGTATTGGGCCTTATCAACTCGGAAATCCCGGCGCCGATCAGCGGGTCGTAAAAGCTTGCTTCTATGCCCATACGCTTGAGCAGACCGTTGCACAGATTTCGCGTTGGTCGGTAGGAACTGTCGCTCACCAGCACATGATCGCCGGTGTTCAGGAATGCCAACATGACGCTGGAAACCGCAGCCAGACCAGACGGCGTCAGCCTGCAGGCATGGCCGCCTTCCAGTTGGGCGACGGTTTCTTCCAGTGCACGCGATGTAGGGGTTCCCTTACGTCCATAGGTATAGGGCTGGTTTTGCGCGCGCAGCGCGTCGGTGTTCGGGTACAGGATTGTCGAGGCATGATAGACGCCCGGGCTTACAATGCCGTGCTCGGAATACTGCCGACCAGCAGTGACGAGTTCAGTTGCAGGCTGGTGCGAGGCAGCTTCGAGGCTTTTCATGGGATGGACTTTCACAGGCTGAAAAGGATTAGCCTTGTTTAGCGTTTCTATCTGGTTTGAGAAGTTTTTTTTGACAGGCAGCTTGACGGTGGTTGGAAATTGGGCAGGATACGGATGGTGTGTGCTCAACAGGCACGTGCCCAGGGAGTTAAAATTGAAATACTCATGGACGGTGGCCATTGCTGCACCGGAGCCGAGACCCGGCAAGTGGAGTGTATTTACCGGGTCGTCTTTCTGCTCTTGTTGCAGGAGCAATCGCCTAATTTCTAATGTTTAAAGGAAATACACATGAAACGTACGTTGCTTTCGCTCGCTCTCGGTACAGCTGTATCGCTTGCCGGCATCTCCGCCGCTTCAGCTGGCACTCTCGATGACGTCAAGTCCAAGGGGTTTATCCAGTGTGGTGTGAGTCAGGGCCTGATTGGGTTCTCTAACCCTGATGACAAGAACAACTGGAACGGTCTTGACGTTGATTTCTGTCGCGCTGTTGCCGGTGCGGTGTTTGGTGATGGACAGAAGGTGAAGTTCACTCCGTTGTCTGCCAAGGAGCGTTTTACGGCTCTGCAGTCGGGTGAAATCGACATTCTGTCACGCAACACTACCTGGACCATGAGCCGTGATACGTCACTGGGTCTCGTGTTTGCCGGTGTGACCTATTATGATGGTCAGGGCTTCCTGGTTAAGAAGTCTCTTGGTGTCGACAGCGCACTCAAGCTCGATGGTGCGTCGGTTTGCACACAGACCGGTACGACTACCGAACTCAATCTGGCTGACTATTTCCGGGCCAACAACATGAAGTACGAAGTTGTTGCATTCGAAAAGGCTGATGAGGTTATCGGTGCATACGATTCCGGCCGTTGCGACGTGTTCACAACCGATCAGTCCGGCCTGTATGCCGAGCGTCTCAAGCTGAAGAACCCTGATGAAAATGTTGTTCTTCCCGAGATTATTTCCAAAGAGCCTCTCGGCCCGGTTGTCCGTCAGGGCGATGATGCCTGGTTCAACGTTGTCAAATGGACCTATTACGCACTGCTGAACGCTGAAGAAGCTGGCGTCACCTCTGCCAATGTAGCTGACATGACGGCAAATTCGACCGACCCTGGCGTACGTCGTATGCTCGGTGTTGAAGGCGACTACGGCAAGGCTATCGGTCTTGAAAATGGCTGGGCTGCCAACGCAATCAAGGCGGTCGGCAACTATGGCGAAATCTTTGATCGCAATGTTGGTCCCGACACCAATCTGAAGATCAGTCGCGGCATCAATGCGCTGTGGAACAAGGGTGGCATTCAGTACGCGCCGCCTATTCGCTGATAACTGCACTGCAACTGTCCGGCACGATGCGCTTCAAGGCGCTGCGTGCCGGGCGGCATTTAATACTTTTATATTGAGATATTTTATTTGATCATTCCTGTGGTGGAACGACCCGGCATAAGATCGGGCGACAGGAGGTTTTGAGGGTGAGCGTTTGCACCCGGCGACGGGATGGCGAACGGAACATGGGGTGATGATCACGGGCGGCGCCATTTTCGCATGTTCGAGATCCGCTGAAGCAGGTAGAGGCAGCAGCATGAGTGTAACCACGGGCATAGATGGCCCGCCAAAAGTCGCATTTTTTAATGATCCAAGAGTTCGGTCGATCGGTGTGCAGGCGATATTGATCGCCGTAATCATTTTTTTCGGCTGGCAGATGGTACAAAACACCCTGACCAATCTGGAAAGGGCAAATATCGCCTCCGGTTGGAGCTTTCTTGATACGACAGCCGGTTTCGATCTCTCATTCACCCTGATTCCCTATTCGGAATCTTCGACCTATGGCCGGGCTATAGTCGTGGGAATTCTCAACACGCTTCTGATTGCTTTTTGCGGCATCATATCGGCAACAATCGTTGGCTTCATAGTCGGTATAATGCGACTGTCAAAAAACTGGCTGGTGGCCAAGGTTGCTGAAATTTACATCGAGGTGGTGCGCAACATTCCGCTGCTGGTGCAGATGTTCATCTGGTACAAGGTGGTGCTGGCCGCTTTGCCCAGCCCGAGACATGCGTGGTCCATTGCGGACACGGTGTTCCTGTCCAATCGCGGCATCACAATTCCAAAATTCATCTGGGGTGATGACGCATGGATGATCGCGGTTGCGGTGATCGCGAGCATTGTCGCCATTGTGGTGTTAAGAACATGGGCCCACAAGCGTCAGGAAGCAACCGGTGCACAATTTCCGGTATTTTTGACCTCTCTGGGCATCCTGTTTGGCCTACCATTGCTAACTTATTTGCTGTTGGGCTCACCTGTCGAGTTTGAATTTCCCGAGCAGGGCAAGTTCAATCTGCGCGGTGGTGTCGGTCTCGTGCCGGAATTTGCGGCGCTGTATTTTGCCTTGTCCATCTATACAGCATCGTTCATAGCCGAGATTGTTCGCTCGGGCATTCTGGCGGTCAACAAGGGTCAGACCGAAGCATCCTACGCACTGGGTCTGAGGCCTAATCCAGCTCTGCGGCTTGTGGTTATTCCGCAGGCCATGCGGGTGATCATCCCACCGCTGGCCAGCCAGTATCTCAATTTGACCAAGAATTCGTCTCTGGCAGTGGCAATCGGCTTTCCTGAACTGGTCGCAGCCGGCGGTACAGTGATGAACCAGTCTGGACAGGCGGTCGAGATCATTGTCATCTGGATGGTGGTCTATCTCACCATTTCTCTGCTCACGTCGGCCTTTATGAACTGGTTTAATTCACGAATGAAGCTGGTGGAGAGATAAGCGCATGTCTGAAATTCACTCGCAAAGAGACCTCGCCTACGTGCGCACCGAAGAAGCACCTGCCATGCCGGCACCGCTTACGATCAGCGGGCCGGTCGGCTGGATGCGGCAAAACCTGTTTCCGACTCCCTTAAACGCTCTGATGTCTGTCATATTCGGGGCGCTGCTGCTTTATGTAATCTGGATTACCCTGGACTGGGCCGTCTTCAAGGCTGTGTGGACCGGCGAAGATCGATCAGCCTGTATCGGCGACGGTGCCCATGGCGCCTGCTGGGCGATGGCAAGAGCCAAGTTTGGCCAGTGGATGTACGGGTTTTATCCGTTCACCGAACGCTGGCGGGTCGATGTCGTTGCCATAATGGGTGTACTTGCGCTGGTGCCGATGATGATGCCGTCGTTGCCCTACAAGCGGGCAAACGGTATTTTCCTGCTGGGGATCTACCCGATTTTGACTCTGATACTGCTGACCGGGGGGCATTTCAACATCGACCTGTCAACCTGGCTGACAATTGGCGCATTTGTGGCAGCTATTGTCATTCCGATCCTGCTGTTGGGGTTCGTGGCCAAGATCATACAGCCAGGTCATGCGCTGATAGCGTCTGCCGCAATTGCCGGTGTCGTGGCTTTGCTGCTGGTCGTTATGTCAATTGATTTCGGGTTACCGTTTGTCGAGACCTCCAAGTGGGGCGGTCTGCTGTTGACCCTGATTGTCGCAGTGACCGGCATTGTGGCGTCACTTCCGATCGGCGTCCTGCTGGCGCTGGGCAGGCGCTCAGACATGCCGGTGGTGAAACTGTTCTCGGTGGCCTTCATAGAGCTTTGGCGTGGGGTGCCGCTGATCACCGTGTTGTTCATGGCGTCTGTCGTGCTGCCGTTGTTCCTGCCGCCTGGCACCAGTTTTGACAAGCTGCTGCGTGCCCTCATTGGTGTGGCACTGTTCTCGTCAGCATATATGGCCGAAGTTGTGCGTGGTGGTCTGCAGGCCATCCCCAAGGGTCAGACGGAGGCAGCACAGGCGCTCGGACTGACCTTCTGGCAGAACATGGGGCTGATCACACTGCCACAGGCGTTGAAGCTGGTCATTCCGGGCATCGTCAACAGTTTTATCGGTTTATTCAAGGATACGGTGCTTGTTGGCATTATTGGATTGTACGATCTGCTTCTCATCGTCCAGGCAGCCAATACCGATCAGAAATGGGTAGCACCACAAACCCACTCGACCGGCTTCTTCTTTGCTGCCGGCGTATTCTGGATATTCTGTTTTTCCATGTCACGCTACTCCATGTTCATGGAACGCCAACTCGACACGGGACACAAAAATTAATCCGTTTAAGCGTTAGGAAAATCGACCATGGCCAAGGCAACAAAAACAGCGCCTGCAAAAACAGCGGCAAGCAAGACAACAGCGTCTTCTGCAACGAAGGCGGCACCGGCAAAATCCGGACATATGACCGACGACATTGCAATCCAGATATCCACCATGAACAAATGGTATGGCGATTTTCATGTTCTGCGCGACATTGATCTGACAGTCTATCGCGGTGAACGCATCGTCATCTGCGGGCCTTCGGGCTCAGGCAAGTCTACACTGATCCGCTGCATCAACCGTCTGGAAGAACACCAGAAGGGCCAGATCATCGTTGACGGCATTGAATTGACTGATGATCTGAAGAAAATTGATGAAATCCGCCGTGAAGTCGGCATGGTGTTCCAGCACTTCAATCTGTTTCCGCACCTCACTATTCTGGAGAACTGCACTCTGGCACCGATCTGGGTTCGCAAGATGCCGAAAAAGGAAGCCGAGGAAGTTGCCATGAGCATTCTGGAGAAGGTGAAAATACCCGAGCAGGCCGCAAAATATCCCGGCCAGTTGTCGGGCGGCCAGCAGCAACGCGTTGCCATCGCACGTTCACTGTGCATGAACCCGCGTATCATGCTGTTTGATGAACCCACTTCCGCCCTGGACCCTGAAATGATTAAGGAAGTGCTGGAGGTGATGGTGGACCTGGCAGAAACCGGCATGACCATGTTGTGCGTGACCCATGAGATGGGCTTCGCGCGTCAGGTTGCAGACCGGGTGATCTTTATGGACGAGGGTCAAATCGTTGAACAGAACGAGCCTGAAGCCTTCTTCACCAGTCCGAAATCAGATCGCACCAAGCTGTTCCTCAGCCAGATCCTGCATTAGGACTTTTTGTTGTTCGAACAACTAATCCTCGCTTCGCTCGGGTTGTTCTTTCTTCTTGTCGAACAGCTTGTCCGCCTTCGGCGGGCCGTTCTCCGATCCTGAACAGTCCTGATGATGACATTCCTCTCCGAGGCACGCCGGTGCCGAGGCAAGGCCGACCGGCCGCCGCACGAAGTGCGCCCTCGCGGAGCGCAGCCGAAGGCTGCTTGCGTGAGTGAAGTAAAACCAACGCGAAGTGATAATATCAAGCGCAAATAGTTGTGGATGGCTAGCGTGGATCCCCGGGACAAGCCCGAGGATGACAAGTGTAAATCTCATATGTCATCCTTGGGCTTGTCCCAAGGATCCACGTCGGTTGTTGTAGATTTGAATTCCCCCTCGGCACGCCAGTGCCGAGGCAAGGCCGACTGGCCGCCGCACGCAGTGCGCCCTCGCGGAGCGCAGCCGAAGGCTGCTGGCGGGAGCGGAATAGATCCCGGCACGTTAATGCCGAGGCTAGGCCGCCCGGCCGCCCGCACAACTCTCTCAGGCAATCTTCTGGTTATACTCGCCGACTTCCGGGTAATCGCTCAGGTGCATGTCGATGGCCTTGAACATGGCTTTCATCATGTCTTCCGACGTCGGGCTTTCGCACACTACAACAAGCTCCGGCTTGTTTGAAGACGCTCGCACCAGGCCCCAGGTGCCGTCTGCCAGCACGATGCGGATGCCATTGACCGTTATCAGCTCACGGATTGCCTGGCCGGCCAGTTTGCCACCGTTTGCAGCAATTTTCTGGAAATAGGCAACAGCCTTGTCGACGATGCCGTACTTGGCTTCATCGGCACAGTGCGGCGACATGGTGGGGGACCCCCAGGTTTGCGGCAGGTCGCGGTAAAGATCCGCCATGGATTTTTCAGGCTGCCGCTCCAGCATGCGCAAGATGGCAATGGCAGATGCCAGTCCGTCGTCATAGCCAAGTCCGTAAGGCTCACGCAGGAAGTAGTGGCCGGACTTCTCAAAGCCTGCAATGGCACCCAGTTCGTTGGTGCGCCGTTTCATGTAGGAATGCCCGGTCTTCCAGTAATCGGTGCGTGCGCCGTGCGCCTTCAAAACCGGGTCGGTCTTATACAGGCCGGTAGATTTGACATCGACTACAAATTGCGCGTTTTCATGTTCTGACGACATGAAGCGGGCCAGCATGACGCCGACCTTGTCAGCAAAAATCTCGTTGCCTTCATTGTCCACCACGCCGCAGCGATCGCCATCTCCATCAAATCCAAGACCAACGTCTGCACCGGACGCCAGCACTGCATCGCGCATGGCATGCAGCATTTTCATGTCTTCCGGGTTGGGATTGTAGTGGGGGAAGGAATGATCGAGTTCACAATCCAGCGCTACCACTTCACACCCTATGGCTTGCAGCACCTTCGGTGCAAATGCACCTGCTGTGCCGTTACCGCACGCACACACCACTTTCAGCTTGCGGGTAACCGGTCCGCCCTTGATCAGGTCGGCGATATACTTGTCTTCCAGATCAGACACATGCACCAGTCCGCCGCCGTCGCGGGTCTGCCATTTGCCGCCCAGTACAATGACTTTCAGGGCGCTCATTTCGTCAGGTCCGAATGTCATCGGGCGATCACAGCCCATCTTCACGCCGGTCCAGCCGTTGTCGTTGTGACTGGCCGTTACCATGGCAACTGCTGGAATATCGAGCGCGAACTGGGCGAAATAAGCCATCGGTGAAAGCCCCAGACCGATATCATATACCGTGCAACCTGATGCCATCAGCCCTACTGTGAGCGCCTGCTTGATGGACATGGAATAGCCGCGAAAGTCATGCGCCGTGACAATGTGAGGTTTGACGCCGCGTTGATGCAGATAGGTACCAAGTCCAAGACCCAACGCCTGAATACCGTAGAGATTGATCTCTTTTTCAAACAACCAGCGCGCATCGTATTCGCGAAATCCGGTGGCCTTGACCAGCGGCAGACGTTCGTAGTCCGGC
>JBDNEZ010000444.1:0-6207 GCA_041690095.1 Anderseniella sp. | reverse complement strand
GACATCATAACAATGCGACAGTGTCGCGAGACAGGACAAGACAATGGCCGAAGGCGCAGGCGATAAACCTAAAGGCAAACTGAGACGATCGGAATTGGCTCCGGAACAGCTATCGGCATTCCAGGCATTCAGTCAGGCCGTGTTCCGTGACGGCGCCATTGATGGAAAGACCAAGCAGCTGATTGCAGTGGCAGTCGCCCATGTAACCCAGTGTCCCGATTGTATTCAGGGTCATACCAAAGCGGCATCGACTGCCGGTGCAACACCGCAAGAGATTATGGAAGCTGTGTGGGTTGCCGCAGAAATGCGCGCTGGTGCTGCGGTTGCTCATTCGCGGCACGCATTGCAAACATTGAATGGTGCCGGGGAATGACCAACCTCGATCCGGACACCATCCGTATGAAACGCGTTTATCGCCGGCCACGGCGCAGCGACGGATGTCGGGTTCTGGTCGATCGTCTGTGGCCGCGCGGCCTGACCAGGGAGACAGCCTTCGTTGACATCTGGATGAAGGATATCGCCCCCAGCCGCGAACTTCGCAAATGGTATGGACACAGTCTCGATCGCTGGCCGGCCTTCCGCGACCGATACCGGATTGAGTTGGACACAAATCCTGCTGCGACAAAACATTTGCTGGATATCTGCAACACCGGCGTGGTCACACTGTTGTTTGCTGCAAAGGATGAAGACCACAGCAATGCACATGTGCTGCGAGAGTGGCTCAGTGAGCAGGAGGTCCGGCACAACTCTGACATCTCGCCGGGCATGATCACGGCATGATGACGCCTCTCTGCGAACGACTGGGTTGCACTCATCCCGTTCTACAGGCCGGAATGGGTGGTGTCGCCCGGTCCGAACTTGTGGCTGCGGTCTGCAAAGCCGGGGGATATGGCATTCTGGGCATGGTTCGGGAAAGCCCGGAACTCATCAGATCCGAGATTTACGCTGTGCAGGCAGCGACCAATCGCCCTTTCGGCGTAAATCTTATTCCGGCTGCCACTGATCCAGGGTTGTTCGACGAGGAACTATCAGTCTGCCTTGACGAGGACATTCACTCGCTTTGCTTTTTCTGGGATGTCGACGCAACCGCCGTCCAGCGGGCAAAGCAGGCAGGCAAGTTCGTTTTCCATCAGGTGGGTTCGGTTGAAAGCGCATTGGCTGCTGCCGATGCCGGTGCCGATGCAGTCATTGTCCAGGGAGTGGAAGCCGGTGGCCATGTAATGGGATCTGTGACGTCTCTTGTGCTTATTCCCCAGGTTGTGAAGGCGCTGGACATCCCGGTGATTGCGTCCGGCGGTTTCGCAACCGGATACGGGTTGCTGGCAGCCTTGGCACTGGGTTGTGAGGCGATTCACTGCGGCACGGCGTTCCTGGCGACAAAAGAGGCGTTTGCCCACGATTTTCACAAGCAACAGGTCATAACAGCCTCATCGCAGGACACAGTCCACACTGATGGCTTCGCCATAAACTGGCCTGCACACTCACCTGTGAGGGTCATCCGAAACTCAACGGTGCAAAGACTGGGCGACAGGCTCATGGGATATACACCGCAGGACTTCCCCCTGGAGGAAATAGCGCGCGAGGATGGCCGCCCCATCTATCGTCACAGCACCGATTCACCCTTGCGGTCAACATCGGGAAAACTGGAGGAACTGGCCCTGTTCTCGGGTCAGGTCTGTGGTCAGATCGAAGATATCCCCAGCGCAGGTGAACTGGTTTCCCGGATCGTCACTGAAGCCAACGCCGCAATGGAAGTCCTTGTCCAGCATGCCAAAAGGCAATAATAACTGAAAGACACACACCCTCATGCAAGATGATGATGAACCAACAGCAAGCTATGCGTCGCCACCCTGCTTCATGCATGAACTGTCGCCGAAATATGCCATGGAGATGACCGGTTCGAAAAACCCGAATCAGGACGTAAAGCGGTGGCGCAAGTCAGAACGCCAACGCTTAATTGAAATGCGCCTGAACATTGACGCCGATGTGAGAACCGGATTTTCCGTCGAAATTGCAAAGCAGCTTGATTTGTTGCTGGCAAACGTCGAAGGAGCCGTCATCAGCACCTACTGGCCGTTCCGGGGCGAACCAGACCTCCGGCCATGGATGGAGCAGGTCGAGGCTCGTGGTGGACACTGTGCCCTGCCCATCGTGGTCAAGCCTGCTCACCCGCTGATCTTCCGATGCTGGAAGCACGGCGAACCACTTGAACGTGGTGTCTGGAATATCCCGATCCCTGCCGCCGGCCCCGAAGTTGAGCCTGACATCGTGATCTCCCCGGTCGTCGGGTTCGATCCGAAATGTTTTCGCCTGGGTTATGGTGGCGGTTTCTTTGATCGCACACTGGCTGGCCTCCCTGTCAAACCGAAAATAATCGGTGTCGGATACTCCTGCGCAGAAATCAAAACCATCTATCCCCAACCCCATGACATTCCGATGGACACAATTATCACAGAGACAGGATCAATACCGTGACGCTATGTCATGCAAAACCTTGAGCGCCTGTCTGGTTGATCCGGACCCGACTGCCGTTTGCGATGACACGACGTAGGCAGGATATGAAAACTGCGGCGCATCAGGCACAATTTCAAGCTGTCCTGACTGCACGAATGGTTCAACCACGCGGCTGCGAAAATACCCGCAACCTCCGGCACGAAGTATGTAGTTCAGTCCAAGTGGGCCAAGACCCACAAACAAACCAGGCTTACGATCAACGGGAAAGCTTGCCTCATGCATTGCGGCGAACTGGGGCCCCCAGTCAACGTACACATACTCATCACTGGATTTATGCATGGATCTGACCAGGACGAGTTTTTCTTCAAGAAGCTGATTTACAACCAGGCCAGGTTCAAGCCGCGGCGTATACATCACAGCAAGGTCCAGGACGCCAATGCGAACCTGGTGCATCAGGCGGTCCGGCAAAGCGATATGTGTGCGAACCGCAATGTCCGGCTCGGTACTTCGCATCTGGACAAGCCAGTCGAGCAATAGCGGATCCCACAGGGTAAGCTCGCCACCAATGGCAATCACCGAAGTGCGGCCCTCGGGAACCGCCAGTTGGTGCGTCGCACGTTCCCAGACCTGGACAAACGATTCCGCATGTGGACGAAAATCTTCACCTGCCTGCGTCATTCTGGCGCCACTGCGATTACGGATGAACAGCTTCTGTCCAAGCTCATCTTCAAGTGTGCGTATCCGCGCGCTTATTGTGGTCTGGGTGACATTAAGCCGCTCCGCGGCTGCCAGAAAACTGCCGCCTCGCACTATCTCCAGAAACGTCCTTACCCGCGCTACGTCCATATCCCGGCCTCATAACTGCAACGTTTTTAATATCAATTAGCATTTATATTCGTTTGACTTTAATTAAAGTAAATCCTCTATAATGACGCAATGATCAAAACCACTTGTCTTTGCAACTAACATGGCCATCGCCTGCCGACCAGTTTCAACTGGCACTTTTTCCAAACAATCCTGACGGCCGATCGTTGACACTTGTGGAATTCGCGATCAACCGCTGGCCAAATTGCCTCGGTTGATCGCGTACGCGGCCAGGAGCCGGATAAACAACAGCAGTGGTTCGTGAGGAATTCCGGATTGTCCAACAAGTCAGCCAGCTGCCGAAGAGGCCAAGGTAGAAGCCCCAAAAACGGCCCGAACGCGGTCAGGAAACTGACACTGCGGGAGCCTGAATTGATTAAATTGACTGGCGACATGTTCGACAAGTGGGCTGATCAGAACGGAAATCCATCAGTCTTTGCTGCCCTGATCTCCGTCGTCGTCGATCAGGCGATGCGCCGGCGGCTCGCAGGTCCGATAGCTCAGGTTCTGCGGCGAAATGCAGATATCCTGGACGCTGCAGCATTATCCCGCTCGCAACGCCCCTGACGGGGATTATGACCAATGTTAAAAACTGGGTTCAAATGAACCCATAAAGTTGCTCTGTCACTTTGGAACCGAACAGTTTTCAGGTTCACGACGTGCTCTATATGTGCTGAGATTACAAAACGCCGACTTTTCATTCGCCGGCAGCAAGATGACAAACCGTGTAATTGCAGATAAATCGCCAATCGCTGGGTGATCGAACTGCAACTGCCCGTGAATTTTTCAACGACGTCTGATCTTGAGTACTGGCCGGGTCCGCATCGTCTGCAGCATTTCCGGACGCCATCGCCGGATACATCTGGATGACATTTTGAACGAAAAGTGAGATTACATAATGGTCAGTTGAAACGAGAGGGTTTCATCATGTCATTGATCTCCGATTCCTACATGGGCCGCTCCGGCGTTGCTGGCGGCAAACCGGGCAGAACACATTCGCTGACCAAGGCTGAGCAAGGCGACTACCACTACGTGTACGGTCCCTATGTTGAGCCTGTTATGGTCATCGAACCCGGCGACATAGTGGTGACCGAAACAGAAGATGCGTTTGGCGGTGTGATCAAGACGGTGGATGACTTGCCGTCGCAAAAACTCAACATGCCGTTCGTCAATCCGCAATGCGGCCCCATTGCCGTAAAGGGTGCGGAAAAAGGCGATGTGTTGTGCGTACATATTCACTCCATCCTGCCGCGAGGCCCGCAGCCGGTGGGAACATCCGCACTGATACCGGAGTTTGGCGGCCTGGTGTCCAACTCATCAACAGCGCTTCTGAACCCGCCCCTGCCGGAACGGGTCATGAAATATGAAGTAACCGAGAACGGTGTGAAATTCTCAGACCGTGTGATGCTGCCCTACGAGCCGTTTATCGGCACGCTCGGTATGTCACCGGAAATTGAAGCCGTATCATCACTGCAGCCGGATTATTGGGGCGGCAACATTGACCTGCCCGACGTCGCACCCGGCGCCATCGTCTACTTTCCCGTATTGCACAAGGATGCCTATCTCTATCTGGGCGACTGCCACGGTCGCCAGGGTGACGGTGAACTGTGCGGGGTCGCCGTGGAAATACCTTCAACCACAACCATCCAGGTTGATCTGATCAAGGACTGGCAGATCACCTGGCCAAGGCTTGAGAATGACGAATTCATCATGACCATAGGCTCTGCCCGACCACTGGAAGACGCAGCGCGCATCGCATATCGTGAACTGACCCGCTGGCTGGCAAGCGACTACGGCTTTGATGAGCTGGAGGCCTACTTCCTGCTCACCCAGGCAGGCCGGGTACGTCTCGGCAATATGGTGGATCCGAAATACACCATCGGCGCATCAATCAAGAAGAGCTACATCAACTCATAGTCAGGACCTGTTCATCATGAATCTCGGTTTGAAGGGTTTGAATGCAATCATAACCGGCGGTAGCAAGGGCATCGGACGGCGCGCAGCCGACATCTTCGCCGATGAGGGTGCCAATGTGTCGATCTGTGCGCGCAACCTCGCAGAGGTAAATGAAACCGCCACCAGCCTTGCGGAAAAAGGTATCAAGAGTCTCGGTCGGATGGTGAATGTCGCCGAAAAAGCATCTCTGGAAGGTTGGGTCAGGGAAAGCGCAACAGCCTTGGGTGGCATTGATATCGTGGTGGCAAACGTCTCTGCGCTGGCTGTCGAAGACAATGAGGACGCCTGGAAAGCCGGTTTCGATGTAGACATGATGCACACTGTGCGGGTGGTCAATGCTGCCCTGCCCTTGCTGGAAAAATCATCACACGCTGCCATCGTCATTGTTGCGTCCGTGTCCGGTCGCGAAGTGGATTTCACTGGTCCTGCCTATGGCGCATTCAAAGCTGCGCTGGTGCATTATTCGCAGCGCCTCGCCTTTCAACTGGCGCCGAAGAATATCCGCGTGAATTCGGTATCGCCGGGCAATACGTACTTTAAAGGTGGCGTCTGGGAGCATATTGAAAAAACCATTCCCGAACTTTACGCACAGGCGCTGGAACTGAACCCGACGGGCCGGATGGCAATGCCTGAAGAAGTGGCGCGCGGCATTGTCTTCCTCGCCAGCCCCGCTTCGAGCTTCACCATGGGCACAAACCTGGTCATCGATGGCGCACTGACACGCGGTGTACAGCTTTAAAGCAGCTTTATGGGTTCTATCTGATATCAACTGATTTAATCAGACCGATACCAAGTGCAGACAGGCTGTCGCGGGTGGTTTCCGCCGTTCCGCCGATGTCGATGGCCCGGCAGGCATCCTCGATTACATATGTTTCAAATCGCCGGCCGTGAGCGTCTTCAGCCGAGTACCGCACACAATAGTCAAACGCGTGG
>JBDNEZ010000443.1:0-5008 GCA_041690095.1 Anderseniella sp. | reverse complement strand
GGGCCTCGCGCCGCAACGGACCTGTTGAGCACGCGCAACCGTCAGATCCAAAACTGCCGGTTTCCGGATGGAATTCGCGATGGCAGGGTTCGGTCGGACTGCCGCGACTATGCCCGTTCTGCCGTCGAACAGGCCGCAGAAGCCCGCCGCCTTGATTGCGGCTACGACGGCACACGCTGGAGCCGGAATTATGACACACACCTGAGATGGTGCAACTCGGTTCCCCAACGCAAGGTACGGCAGGAATATCGACGCCGTGAGCGTCTACTCAACCGGTGTGAGTAAAACCGCACTTCGGCTGCGCGGCAGAAAACAAGCTGCCGGAACTGGTGACGATCCAATTTGCGGCCTTGACGCATCGGGTTACCTGCAGCAACTGTTGACCTGTTGTCTGGAGCCGTACAAACCGGGGTGCTCTGGTTGACTGTGGCCAACTGGAATTGGGATGTTCATGCAGATTGCGACCTGGAATATCAATGGCGTCAAGGCTCGCCTGGAAACGGCCATTGCCTGGTTGAATGAGGCGCGCCCGGATGTTGCCTGCCTGCAGGAAATCAAGTCTATTGATGAAAATTTTCCCCGTACCGCTTTTGAAGACATTGGCTACAATGTCGTGACTCACGGTCAAAAGGGGTTCAACGGTGTTGCCATCCTGTCTCTCAAACCGGTTGAAGATGTTGCCAGGCGGCTTCCCGGTGACGAAGCAGACGAACAGGCTCGTTACCTGGAAGCCGTGATCAGCGGTGACCAAACCTTATGCCGGGTCGGATGTCTGTATCTGCCCAACGGGAACCCGGTTGATACGGATAAATATCCATACAAGCTGGCCTGGATGGACAGGCTGATCGCCCATGCAAAGATGACCCTGGCATTGGAAGAACCGTTTGTGCTGGCTGGTGACTACAACGTGATACCGCAGCCCCATGACGCTGCCCGGCCGGAAAACTGGACCGAAGACGCTTTATTCAGGCTGGAGACACGGGAAAAATTTCGGGAACTGACAACATTGGGATTTACCGATGCTGTGCGCAGTTTCGATCAATCCGATGGTGTTTACACGTTCTGGGACTATCAGGCCGGCGCCTGGCAGAAAAACAACGGTATTCGAATTGATCATTTGTTGCTGTCTGCTCAGGCAACCGACCGGACCATCGGATGCCGGATAGACAAGCATGTGCGTAGTTGGGAAAAGCCATCTGACCATGTGCCGGTTATCGTGGAACTAGACATTTAAAGCTTCATCCGATCAGATGGTAAAGCATCGTCTGATCTGATGGAATCATCTGGCAGCCAGACAGTGTGTCAGCCGGTCATCCTGCGGCTCATCCTCAGTTGCTGCTGGTCTGGTTCTGTGCCTGGCGAGCGCGAACCGGAAAACGCCGGGACCACTTTGCGTAAAGATGATCCGCAGTGTCCAGTTGTTGCTGGCTGAGACCGGCAACAAGAGCATTGTGTTTTTTCAGCATCCTGCGATCAAGAGTCGCACCCGCCGTATCAGAGGCAATTTTGTACCAGACCAGTGCACGGACCTTGTCGCCGCCATCATTGTATATGTCACCAAGCCGGGCAGCGGCTGGAGCGTAGCGTTTTTGCGCTGCCGTGCCGAGCCACCGCATACCGTATGAACGGTCCTGGGTTACCCCTTCACCATTGATATACATCAGACCAAAGCCATATTGTGCGCCGGCATGTCCGGCCGATGCTGCAGTCTGGTAAAAATGCAAAGCCTTGCTGACATTCTTTTTCACCCCGGCCTTTTTGTAGCCGGTACGTAGCGAGTTGGCCATCCGGGTGAGGCTATCCAGAACGAAATAGCGTTCATTGTCCTGAACTTCGGTTTGCCTGGCGACATAATCTTCCGCGACACGATTGTAGTGCTCGAATGCCGTTACCTGATTGGCCGAGACACCCAGACCTTTACGGTACAAGTGGGCCACCAGCCAATTTGCCTGAATACTGCCCTCTTCCGATGGCCGGATCAGATAGGGCATCGACGACGCAAAATCCTTCGCTCTGTATGCCCGCAAAGCAGCGTCAAGGTCAGTCTGGGCCTGGGCAGACAACTGCCCGGCAGGCATTTCCTGCTTGCTGGGTACGAACGAATAAAAACCCGGAGGCAGTTGTGACTGTGTCCATGCCTGACCGGTAGACAAAACAGATATGCCTGCCACCAGCATTACGCTGGCAGCAGTCCGCCATTTTGCCGGGCTGAAGCCCTTACTGGTCTGCGAAACAAACACGTCTAGTTGCTCCCTGATGATCGGTGGATCCCGTGGCAAAATTCAAAACCAGATGCGGCGCGCACTGCGGGCCTGCCGTAAGGTGCCGGTTCGGCGACCTGTTGTGGTCTGTTGTGCTCACGTTCATCTGTTTTTTCGCCTATTGGCATACCTGTTAAATTCCAAATCACCGGTGAGAGCGCAGCATCAGCGGGCTGCATGGTTTTTGCCTAGTGATCCCTCAGCGGACACCGAACTCTTATAATCCTCATTTGAGCGCGATTAAGGCATGATGTGGCATACGGTAAAGATTTCTAAAAAGTGTGACATATTTACAACACCAGCTTTGCCCGGGATTTGACTGTTGCCGAGCCTCGTTATTTGACTAGGCTTGTGCTGATTCTTCTGCAATTTCAGTGTCACCTGGACTAAAATAAGGACTGCTCCCATGCCCCCCACCCTGTTTGGCGAGACATCATCGGTCGACCCGCCGGCAGCGCCGGAAACGGTAAGTATCGAGTACGTACCGCATCCCGGTCTGGGTGCAATTGCCATATCAAACTTCGTCTTGAACCTGATTACATTGTGGATTTACCGGTTTTGGGCAAAAACCAGGGTTCGCCGTCACATCTGGTCCAGCGTGCACATCAATGGCGAACCGGTTGAGTATACCGGCACCGGCAAGGAGCTGTTCCTGGGCTTTATTGTCATCATGGCGATAGTATTTCTGCCGCTGACGCTACTCGGTTTCGGACTGGCGTTTTACTATGGACCCGAAAGCCCTGCTCTGGTGGCGTTCCAACTGTCAATTGGCCTGGTGCTGGTCACTCTTTATGGGTTTGCCATTTATCGGGCACGGCGCTATCGCCTGTCGAGAACGGTCTGGCGTGGTATTCGCGGCGCACTGCCGGGATCCGCCATGACTTATAGCGGCAAGTATTTAGGCGCTTTAGTGCTGAGCCCGATAACCTTCGGATGGTCCACTCCTGCCATGAATCTTGTATTGGCGGAACACATCAACAATGACATGCGCTTCGGCAACACACCGTTCAGTTTCAGTGGGCGCGCCGGTCCGCTGTATGCGCGGTTTGCTGTGTGCTGGTTCGGTACGCTTGTGGCGTATCTGCTGATTGCAGTGCTTGCCATCGCACTGTTTTATTCAGGAACGTTCGACGGATTTGCAAAGCTGTTTACTGAAATTGGCGATAAATCCGGTACATCCGACAGTAGCAAAGGCGGCTATGTGTTCGGCCTGGTTGCAGGCCTGATCGCGGTCTATCTGCTTTACGCCGTGATCCGGTCGACCATCTGGTCTTTCTATACCGCCCGGGAACTGAATATTTTCGCACAGTACACCCGGTTTTCGGGGGCAAGATTCGAGTTCAATGCAACGGCCTGGAGCCTCATCAAACTGTGGCTTGGCAATATCGCCCTGATCATATTCACCTTGGGTATTGCCCAGCCATTCGTTGAGCAACGCATCATGCGTTACTTCGTTGAACGATTGAATGTACACGGTCAAATTGACTTTGCCGCGATACAACAATCGCAGGCACCGCTCGACAAACGTGGCGAGGGCTTAATTGATGCCCTTGATCTGGATGCTTTTTGATTGATGGCTAGTTCCCCACATAACGCCGAATTTTTTGACGGAAAGTCGGCCATGGCCAGGCTCGTCCATGTTCGGGTGGATGCTGACAGGCTGGTGATCGCCCAGGCTGCGGTGCCAAACATTCAATGGAGGTTGAACGACATTGAACTGGTATCCGGTGGCAAGCCCGGTCAGGCCCTGAGACTAAAGCTGCGCGGCGATCATGGCAGCCGGCTGACCCTGCCTGAAGGAAGCGTCTCAGACAGTGTGATTGCCGCTGCCCCAACAATTCTAAGCGGACGCAGTCGCCGATTCTGGAAAGGGGCGGTCGGGTCAATTGCAGTGGTGCTCGGCATCGCAGTTGCGGGTTATGCCACTCTGGCGATTGCGCCCCAGGCGCTGGCACGCTTTCTTCCTGATCAGGTGGTGAACTCGTTTGCGGACGGATTGGAAAAATCAGTTCTTAAATCCTCAAAGCGCTGTGATGATCGCGCAGGACAAGACGCCCTCAACAAAATTGTCCGGCGCATTGTATCGGGTGTCGACGATCCGCCGACTTTTTCCCTGCGGGTGTTTGATATCCGCAAAGCCGACAAGGCAAAACTGGTCAATGCCTTTGCGCTGCCCGGTGGGCGTATGGTGTTCAGCCACGGCCTGATAGAAAGCGCAGGTAGCCCCGATGAGGTGGCAGGGGTTCTGGCGCATGAATTGGGGCACGTCGCCTTGCATCATCCCGAAGCGGCTATTGTCAGGGTGTATGGACTGCAGATGCTGTTGTCCTTGTTCACCGCCGGTCAGGGCGCCGAGAACATCAGCAGCATCGCCGGCGTTCTGGCTATCTTGAGTTACAGCAGGACCGCAGAGGCGGAAGCAGATGCCTACGCAATCGGGGTTATGGAAAAAGCCAAAGTGGACCCGAAAGGCCTGCAGACATTTTTCACCCGATTACTCAAGAAAAAAACGGGTTCCGCGACTGCGGGGAAGAGTGACAACAGTTCCACGCTTAAAAAGCAGCTCGAACCATTTACTGATCTGTTTTCGACACACCCGGGAACCGGTGACCGCATCGGCCGCCTGAAGCCGCGTGCCGGTGGGACAGAGCCCGCAATCCTGAGCAACGCGGAATGGCGGGCACTGAAGGCCATCTGCAATTAGAGCAATATGCATCCATATGGATGCATAAAATTGCTCTAACACT
>JBDNEZ010000442.1:0-4632 GCA_041690095.1 Anderseniella sp. | reverse complement strand
GGCGGTTGCTGCGAATGTCGGCAAGGCCCATGCCATAAGCTGAAAGCACACCTGCAAACGGATGAATGTAAACGGTTTTCATGCCCAGGGTGTCGGCAATGAGGCAGGCGTGCTGGCCGCCCGCGCCGCCGAAACAGTTCAGCGCGTAGCCTTGCACATCATAGCCGCGCTGCACGGAAATTTTCTTGATGGCATTGGCCATGTTTTCAACCGCAATGCGGATGAAGCCTTCGGCCACGTCTTCCGGTGACTTGCCGCCGCCTATATCGTTTGCCAGTGCAGTGAATTTTTCATGCACTACGGTTGCATCGAGCGGCTGATCACCGTTGGGACCGAATACAGCGGGGAAGTGATCCGGGTTGAGTTTGCCAAGCATGACGTTGGCATCCGACACCGCAAGCGGTCCGCCACGGCGATAACAGGCGGGACCGGGGTTGGCGCCGGCGGAATCCGGCCCAACGCGGAAGCGCGAGCCGTCATAGTGCAGGATCGAACCGCCACCGGCGGCAACTGTGTGGATGCGCATCATCGGTGCGCGCATGCGTACGCCGGCCACTTCGGTTTCAAAGGCGCGTTCAAACTCGCCGTCGAAATGCGCGACGTCCGTCGACGTGCCGCCCATGTCAAAACCGATCAGCTTTTCAAAGCCCGACATGCGCCCGGTTTCAACCATGCCGACAACACCACCGGCAGGACCCGACAGGATGGCATCTTTGCCCTGGAACAGATCGGCTGCAGTCAGTCCGCCTGAAGACTGCATGAACATCAAGCGGCAATCAGTGCCTTCGGTGCCAAGCTCGGTTGCAACCTGATCAACATAGCGGCGCAGGATGGGCGACAGATAGGCATCCACAACGGTGGTGTCGCCACGACCGACCAGTTTCATCAGCGGCGAGACTTCATGCGAGATCGAAACCTGCGTAAAGCCGATTTCACGGGCGATTTCGCCAGCGCGGGTTTCGTGGGCGGTGTAGCGGTAGCCGTGCATGAACACGATGGCAACGCCACGGATACCGCTATCAAAAGCGGTCTGCAGTGCCGACCTTGTGTCTGCTTCATGCAGCGGCGTTTCCACGGTGCCATCGGCTCGTACCCGTTCATCGACTTCGGCTACCTGCTCATAGAGCAGTTCCGGTTTGATGATGTTGAGGTCAAAAATGTTGGGCCGGGCCTGATAGCCGATTTCCAGCGCGTCGCGAAACCCGCGCGTGGTCAACAGCAATGTGCGATCACCCTTGCGTTCCAGCAACGCATTGGTGGCAACGGTGGTGCCCATCTTGACCGCCGCAATCTGATCCGCTGGTATCGGGGCATCCTTGGCGATGCCCATCAGGTCACGAATGCCCTGAATGGCGGCATCGCGATAGTTTTCCGGATTTTCCGACAACAACTTGTGGGCTTTCAAGACCCCGTCGGGCGTGCGTGCTACCAGATCCGTGAAGGTGCCGCCACGATCAATCCAGAAATCCCATTTGGCCATTGTATGCTCCTGCGATTCCCTGCCATTCATGGCAGGGGGGTGAAAAAATGATTGCTAACGTCTACGATTTATCGGTAAATTGTCAATATGAATAAACAAAAACCTGCTAAATTTGGCCCGATCGTGTCTTCTTCGCAACTGGCGCAGGGGGCAATGCCATCGCTTTCCGAGTTTGAATTTGGCCTTATTATGGCATCACACGCTTTTGAACGCTGGATGGTTCGATGCATGACTGCGGCAGGTATCGACGGGCTCGCGGCACTTGACGTGCTGGTGTTGTTCTCCGTGCACCACCGCACCAAAGCCAAGCGACTGGCGGACATCTGCCTGGTTCTGAATATTGAAGACACCCACCTGGTGACCTATTCCATTCGCAAGCTGGAAAAGGCCGGGCTGGTGAAGTCTGGCAAGTCGGGTAAGGAAAAAACCGTGCTGCTGACCGACAACGGAGCAGAAGTGTGCCGCAACTACCATGAAGTGCGCGAGGAATTGCTGGTGGAAACCATCAGTTCGCTGGGCCTGAAAGCCGAAACTGCATCGGCACTTGCAAAAGAGCTGCGGGTTCTGTCCGGCCACTATGACCAGGCAGCCCGTGCTGCTGCATCGCTGTGAACGGCCGCGTCGAGCTGTTTGGCGCTGACTACAGCGTCTATGTCAGGATTTGCCGCATTGCGCTGGCCGAGAAGCGGGTAGACTACACCCTGCATCCCGTAGACGTCTTTGCTGACGGCGGTCCGGCGCCGGACTATCTCGACCTGAACCCGTTTGGGCGCGTGCCAACATTTCGCCACGGCGCATTCGAGCTATATGAAACCGGTGCCATCACGGCTTATGTAGATGAGGCTTTTGAGGGACCTGAACTCATGCCTTGTGATGTGAAGGCTCGCGCCCGGGCGAGGCAAATCATGCAACTGGCGGATAATGAAATTTACAAACATCTGGTGTGGGGGGTGTATGTGCCGTGGAAGGACGCCAACGCCATGCCTGGCATGGAGCGCGCAGAGCTTATTCTTGGCGAACTGGAGCGGCTTGCTGCAGATCACTGGATGGCCGGTGATCAATTTTCGCTTGCGGATGCCTATGTGTATCCGATGCTCAACTATTTCTCATCGGTGCCTGAAGGGGCCGAAAAACTGTCTGAATTCGCTGGTCTGGCCGGATGGATGGTGCAAATGGGAGGACGCGAAAGTGTTGTTTCATCTCAATTTCCGGTCGAAAAATCCTGACATGTTTCATTTTATTTCGCCGTGTTCATTGAATCTTCACAATTAACCCCCATATTGCTAACCATAGACGTAGAGGCCGGATGTACGCCCTGCGGTTTGGAAAGCGGTTCTAGTTTTGGCCAATGGCCTTAACTGAATCGCTTTTTTGATTCCTGAGCTGATTGACCACTGGTCAGCGTTCACTCATAGTTTTGTAATGATGACACTGCCGTTGGCGGTAATCTTTCAAATTTGTGCTGAATTTTGCGTCCGCCGCAGGGCAGGCGGGCGATGGCGTTGAGACGCTGGAACAGGAGATGTGTGGTATGGATTATGTGAAACTGGGAGGAGCAGGGGTCAAGGTGTCCAGGCTCTGTCTTGGCATGATGAGTTATGGCACGCCGGGTTGGCCGCATCATCCCTGGGTGCTGGGCGAGCGTGAAGCACAACCCTTCCTGACCGGTGCCCTGGATGCCGGCATCAATTTCTTCGACACGGCGGATTTTTATTCAACCGGCGCCAGCGAGGAAATTCTCGGCAATTTCGTGGCCGCCAACATGAAGCGGTCGGATGCCGTCATTGCAACCAAGGTGTGCCTGACGATGGGGGAGGGTCCAAACGACAAGGGGCTGTCGCGCAAACATATTCTCGAAGCCGTTGATGCGTCACTGAAGCGGTTGAAGACCGACTATATCGACCTGCTATACATCCACCGGCTTGATGCCGATACCGGGTTTGAGGAACTGGCGGAAGCCCTCAACGATGTGGTGCGCGCCGGCAAGGCAATCTACCTTGGTGCATCCAGCATGTGGGCCTGGCAGTTTGCCAAGCTGCGTGAAATGCAGCGTGCCAATGGCTGGGCGTAGTTCCAGGTGATGCAGAACTTCTACAATCTGTGCTATCGCGAAGAAGAACGTGAGATGATCCCCTATTGCGAGGCCGAAGGGGTGGCGCTGGTGCCGTGGTCACCGATGGCGCGTGGTTTTCTGGCCGGCAACCAGCCCAAGGATGGCAAGGGTGCCACATCACGCGGGCAGACCGACAAGATTGCACAAGGATATTTCGGTACCAGGCAGGACTATGCCGTGCTGGCCAGGGTTGAAAAACTGGCGGCGAAGCTTGATGTGAAACCGGCGCAGATCGCGCTGGCGTGGGTGTTGGCCAAGGGCATTACGTCGCCGATCATCGGGGCTACCAAGCCACATCACCTGAGTGACGCGGTTGCCGCAACCGACATCAGGCTGACCGATGCGCAGATTGCTGCGCTCGAAGCACCTTACGCACCGCGGCCCGTTCAGGGTCACTCATGACAAAACGACTTCTGATCGTTGCGCATGTGCCGTCGCCCAATACCATCGCACTGCGCGATGCGGTGGTGCGCGGAGCTTCATCGCCCGATGTGTCCGGCATAGAGGTCATCGCGATGACGCCGTTCGAGGCGGGTCCGGAAGATGTGCTTGCATGTGACGCCATCATTCTCGGAACCACGGAAAACCTCGGTTATATGTCCGGTGCCCTGAAGGATTTTTTCGACCGCACCTATTATGGCGTGATCGAAAAAAAACAGGGATTGCCGCTGGGGGTTTATATCAGGGCGGGGCTCGACGGTACCGGGACACGGCGCGCCATCGAGAGCATCACCGGCGGGCTGCGCTGGAAACTGGTGCAGGAACCGATGATCCTGCACGGCGAGTGGCGCGACGGATTTACACAGCAGGTCGAGGAACTCGGTCTGGCGATGGCAGCCGGTCTTGAGGCAGGCGTGTTCTGACAATCGATCAGTTCAGGCTTTGCGGCCCATCCAGACGCAAAACGCGACCACCAGCGCAAAGCCAAGGGTGATTGCCGTCACGGTCTCGCCGAGCAGTGCCCAGGATCCTGCCAGGGTGACAAAAATCTGCAGCAACTGGACCTGTCCGGCCTTCGCCACCCCGGCAAGCGCCATGC
>JBDNEZ010000441.1:0-3011 GCA_041690095.1 Anderseniella sp. | reverse complement strand
TATTGCGTCGCCTGCACACCGGGGTAGTCGATGAACTGGCGCAATGCCCAGTAACCCACCAGCAGTGCCAGGAACGATCCCAGCACCGCGGACTGCAGGCCACTCAGGCCCCATACCGGAATCAGGCTCGAGGATGGCCACCTGACCAGAGCCGGCATGACTACAGCGAAAAGAATGCCGCCCAGCAACTGAACACGGATCCGCGTGAACAGCCTTAAAGATCGGCCGGCCTTCGTACGGTTGGCAGCTGCGGCAATCGTTGCCTTGTGGCGGACGGTCCTGGGCTTGTGCATTAGTGGCGCTGCGTCTTTGCAATTGATGTGGGCGCAGACGTCTTGTCAGCGGCTGGTTCTGCCTCGCGACCGGTACGGGAGATCGTCAACGCCGCAGCGCGCACAAGCAGGTGCCACAGCCGTGTTCCGCGCCCACCGCCTGCGGGCCGAAGACAATAGCTACCGCACTCCGGGTGAACTGGCCATCATTCGGAGAACTTGAAAACGGGGCTTGTTGGCGCACCTGTATCGGTTGCCTTCCTGTCTGCAGTCTGCTCAGGCAGGCATCAGAGCGTTCGCCTGCGAATGAACCCGAACCTGTTGACCCATGATGTCAAGCAGCAACTCGACACGACCCTTATTGTCGCAACTGGCCAGTCGCCCGAGCATGCCTGACAAGGGGCCTGAAACGACCTGAACCGAAGAACCAATCATCAGGTCAGCCGTAAAATCTATCAATCCATGCTGCGATGACAGGTTGATGAAAGTTTCAACCACACCCGTTGGAACCGGCATCGGCTGTGCTCCGGCCATGATCAGCCCTGACACGCCATATGTCGAATTGATGCAGCGCCACTGGTCCCGCGACAAATCAAGTTCAACGAACAGATAACCCGGAAACAAGGCGGCCCTGACGGTCCGCATCTTGCGGGCGTGGCGAACCGACTTTTCAACCACCGGCAGGAATGTCGTAAACAGCTGCTGCTGAAGCTGAGCCTGCGCGCGCTGTTCCTGATTGGGCAGTGTGCGCACCGCAAACCACCTTGAGGCATTGTCGCCAGTATATTTTCCTCGCATGCTGCCCCCTTGGGTAATCGATAAAGCCTAGCCATAAAGCTGCTGCACCGCAATATTATTACCACGCTCAATGAAACCTATTGAGCGCGACACGCCTTAAGATCGACTGCTGACAGACTGCCCGAGTCCCAATCCCGTAAACAATGCAAACGCCAGCGCATTTGCCTGCATCTGCAGGCTGAAATCCACCAGGGAGTGCAACGCCACCAGGACAGCCGAAGCCACGGCAATGGCTGCGAAATGAGCGTTCCGCCGGCGGTTGAAAAACCCTGATATTGCTTTCCAGACAAGTCCGGACAGCCCCGCCAGAACCAGCATTGATGCAGGAATACCCAGGCCCAGTATCAGCTCCAGATAGTCATTGTGGGCCTTGTCCCAGACCTGCCTGCCTGCGGCAATTTCGAGCCGGTAGGCTGGAAATACGTCCTGGAACGTGCCCAGACCGCTTCCAATCCAAGCATAATCACCAATTGCGGCAAGCGTACGCTGATAGGTGTCCAATCGTGCGGTTGAAGCAAGGCCCTGCTCCATCAGCCGGCCCAGGACTCTGGCGCCTGACATCTCTAAAATACCAGTGATCAGAACCACGCTGGCGAAGACGATCAGCACCCAGCCCGGCCCCGTCAAAGATCGCTCGCGGCGCGCATCCTGTCGAAGGCTGTAGAGCAGTATCAAGACGAGCAGTGCGACCACAGTAAACCCGATGCCGCCACGAGACCCCGTCGCCAGCAAGGCAACAAACAGCACGACAAAGACCACCAGGCTGAAGCCAAGCGATCCGCTGATCCCCCCGGTCCACAGGTGCGCAATATCCCGCCCGCTTGCCTCCCGGCTCCTGGTCACAATCCTGCGTGCCTTGTGCAGCAGCAACCCCAGGGCTGCCACCGTCCCCATTCCGAAATATGTGGCTGCACTGTTGCGGTTGATGAAGCCTGCTGTCAGATAGCTTCCTGCGCGCTCATCGAACCACAAAATCTTGTCGAACGAGAATGACAGCCGGGCCAGGCCGTATACCGCGGCCAGCGCCATCATCAGCAACATCCCATTGAGAAGAATGTTGGCATTGCTGTCTCTGCGGGCCAGAAAATATGATCCTGTGAGCACAGCCGCCGCAGTTGCCCAGTGCAGCAGTGCCCACCGGGTCTGTGACGGATTGACGGAAATCATCCCGGTCAGTTCCCGTCCGAGAGCTTCGCCGGCAACCGCCCAGGCAGGGTGCGCCGGCAGCAGCGAACCGAGCGGCAGGGTCTGCACCAAAGCCCAGCTCAGGCCCGTTGCGATCAGCAGCAGCGGAAACAGGATGACGCCGATTTTTATGGCAGGATAGCGACGCCCCTCAACCAGCACGGCGATTGCAGTGATGGCCACAACAGATCCAATCGCCATGGCATTGCCCGCCCACGGCAGCGGCCGGTTGGAGCCCAGCCAGAACGGGCTCAATCCGACGACAAGGGTTATCAGGACCGAGCACAGCGCCGTCATGGCCGGCTTCCAGTATTTTCACGACATGTTGCATGGGGGGCGAGTTCCATCACATCTCGGCTCCCGCACTTTTCAGATATTGCCGCAATTCCTGCACCCGGCCCGGATAGGCCTCGGCAATGATGGTCAGGTCGTCTCGAACAATGTTGCGTGATGCTTCGGACAATAACGGCCAGGCGAGGCTCATCATCTGCAACCTCGCCAACACCATATCGACTTCCTTCGGTGCGTAGATGAACGAAAGGCCAAGATATTGCTGCACTTCCGGGTCAACTCCAAACAGCTGACCACGCAGATGTGCCGCCAGGAACCACAAGTCTCCAAGCAGCGGTGCCTCGGCAAGTGCCGACAATACTGCTTTGAGGGCAACTGTCTTGAGGGTTCGCTGTTGAGTGAATTTGGGTTCAAGTTCAGCAAAGAAGCTTGAACCGGACATGGCGATCACCGCATCCCGGCGCT
>JBDNEZ010000440.1:0-6333 GCA_041690095.1 Anderseniella sp. | reverse complement strand
CAGAAACCGCTGGATGGTGCCGCCCTTGCCGGCAGCATCGCGACTCTCGAACACCATAACGATGCGTTCGTCATTTTCGCGCACCCAGCGCTGCAGTTTCACCAGCTCAATCTGCAACGCCTTGAGGCGTTTTTCATAGCCTGATTTTTTCAGCTTCTTGTCGCGGATATAGTCGCCGTGCGGAAATGTCAGCGCATCGATTTCCTCAGGCAGGTCATCGAATTCCAGCGACCACAGTTGCTCCGGTACAGTCTTGTCAGCCATCATCAACACCCTTCAATCACAAAAAACTAACGCCAGTTATCTGCGGCACCATAGCCCAGATACGCCGCCTTGAGATACTGAACCCGCAACGATGGCAACACAAAACGCCCCGGCAATGTTCTCAATATGGCAGGCAGCGCCTGGTCATGGCGTTTCGCGCCGGCCATCACGTCGGCCAGCCGGTTTGCGGCATAACTGGCCATGGCCACTCCATTGCCGTGCCAGCCGAAGGCGCCCCAGACATTGCTCATGGCGTCAATCGGGCCTGCAAACGGCAGTCTCGACGAGGTCATGCACACCAGGCCGCCCCAGGAATACTCAGTCTCCACATGGGCAAAACCCGGGAAAATGCTGTCAAAGCTGGCGCGCAGGGTCTGCTCGATAACCTGCATGCCCCGTGGCGACGCGTTTGTACCACCGCGCCCGCCAAACATGAACCGGTTGCCGGGCAGCAGCCTGAAATAATGTAGCAGCTTGCGCGTATCATAGGACGGATCAGTGCGCGTCCAGCCTTGTACTTTCAGTTCATTGTCGCTGATCGGACGCGTTACAATGATCCGCGTCAGCGCCGGCAACAGCCTGCCGCCCAATGCAGCCGGCAGTGTTTCGTCCGTATAGCCATTGGTGGCCACAAGCACGGTTTTCGCAGTTACCTGACCGCTACCCGTATTCAGCGTGTGCGCGCCGGCATTTTGCTGCCAGCTTGTCACTTCACATTTGGTGAACATTGTCACGCCGGCATCAATTGCGGCGCGTGCCAGCCCGCGCACATATTTCAATGGGTGCAGTCCAAACGTGGTGTCACTCTGCAGCCCGGCCTGGAACAGCGCACTGTCATTACCGCGCTCGGCCAGGTCCTGCCGGGTTAAAAACGTACTCGCTTCACCGAACGTATCGCGCATGAACGCCTGTTCCTGCTTCAGGTCCTCGATCCGCGCCGGCTTGTGGGCCAGTTGCAACTCGCCATCACCGACGCGGTCTGCATCAATGCCGTTGGCTTTCAGGAACTCGCCGACAAAGCCGACGGCGTCGCGTTGGGCAGTGTGAAATCGTCTGGTTTCCTCAAGTCCGAAACGCGACATCAACTGGCTGTAGGAGAGTTTTGTCGAACCGGGACAACAAAACCCGCCATTGCGCCCGGACGCGCCCCAGCCAATGTCACCGGCTTCAAGCACGCACACGTTCAACCCGTGCGTCTGTGTCAGTTGCAGGGCGGCATGCAGCCCGGCATAGCCGCCGCCGATAACCACAACATCAGCCGCGCGCGCACCCTCCAGTTCCTGTGTCGTCCGGCCCAGCGGGTCAGCCGATGCTTCCCAGTAACTTGGTACGGTTGTGGTGAAATCAAAAGCGGAAGGGTGATACAATCTCATAACTTGAAATCTGGTCCGACAGCCTGAAAACGTCAAGCGATGAACCGGGGGCTTGCCATTTTGCCACGGGCTGCCGATAAAAGCGCATCAATGCGATAGTCACGGCCCCATGTCATTCAAACCGATTACACTACTGGCAAGCCTGAGCGTTGCCCTGTCTGTCGCGGCTCCTGCCGGCGATGCACGCCCGCGCACCCGCGAACAGGGCCTGTTCGAGATGTACGGACAGTTGGTGATCAAGGGATTTGCCGGGCAGACAGCCGATGACCCGCGCGTTCGCACAATGCGCAAGGCACTCGAGCAGAGCCTGCTTGGCGGTGTGATTTTATATCAGAAGAATATCCTCAATCCGAAACAGGTTGCTGCCCTGACTTCGACTTTCAGCAATGCCGCCACCCGCTACACTCCGATCATTGCAGTCGACGAGGAAGGCGGTGCTGTTGAACGGCTGAACCGCCGCAAGGGTTTCAGTTATACGCCGGGCCATCGCCGCATGCAGCAGCGCTACTCCGTTGCCGAGGCCCGCAAGCTTTATGACGGTATGGCCCGGGAATTGGTCAGCGCAGGTTTCAACACCAATTTCGGACCGGTGGTGGATCTGCGCCTCAATCCCGACAACCCGGTCATTGCCGGCAACGACCGCTCATTCGGCACTCACCCGCTTTATGTCGCGCGGTATGCGCAAAGCTTCGTCGATGCCCACGATGCAGCCGGCATCGGTACGGCGTTGAAGCACTGGCCGGGCCACGGTTCATCGACCCGTGACAGCCACCTTAGCTTCGTTGATGTGACCAAACACTGGCAGCGGATCGAAATCGAGCCATACCGGCGCCTGTTCGCCAGGGGTTATTCGGGCATGGTGATGACATCGCACATCTATCACCACGACTGGGGCAGCGCCAAACACCTGCCCGCCTCGCTGTCGCCCGTCGCCATCAAGACCATGCTGCGCGACGGGTTGGGGTTTGACGGCGTGGTCATCACCGACGACCTGCAGATGCGCGCCATCACCTCGAAACGCAAGCTGGACGAAGCCATCATCATGGCCCTTGCCGCTGGCAATGACATCGCCCTGATCGGAAACGTGCTGTCACAGGCCCCGGAAAACCCCGACTTCGCCGTTCGCGCCATCGCCCGCGGCGTCAAGGAAGGCCGATTGAGTTTCAAACAGTTGTACAGGTCATGGCAACGCGTCATCGCCTACAAGGCGCGATTGCGGCGTTAATCAGTTAAGGCGAATGTGATGACGAAACTTTGAATGCGCACCTTTTGCAGATGAGATATACAGACTTCATGCACCTGATTTCAAAAACAATCGCCACCGCACTCTTCCTGTGCCTGATGTCGCTCAGCGTCAGCGCGGCCAGCCTTTTGATGTTTGATCGCAAGGGCTGTCCATGGTGCGCCAAGTGGCATGCAGAGATTGGTGAGAAAGCCTACAATGCCGGGCCGGAAGGCCGGGTTGCACCCTTGCGTATCGTGGATGTAGCATCCCCGCGCCCCACGGACCTGAAGCACATTGGCGGTGTCATCGGCACTCCGACATTTGTGCTGATAGACAACGGTCGCGAGATTGACCGCATGATCGGCTATCCGGGCAAACAGATATTCTTCGGCAAGGTTCAAATAATGCTCGACAAGCTGTCGGGTGCCGACAAGCAGTACAAGACCATCATCGTCCAGTAACCGGCATCACGCGGACAGTGCCCTGTGGTCGTGCGGTTTGATATGTCGCATTGACCCGGCAAGCCGGGTTACCCAAATGGACACTCGGACAAACCCTGCCCCGCTGGAGACTGCATACCAATGAACTTTGACCTCACAACCGCCATGTTCGGACTGGCAGGCGGTATACTGATCGGCCTGTCGGCTGCCCTGCTGTTGCTGGCTAACGGTCGCATTGCCGGCATCAGCGGCATCACCGGGTCGCTGGTCGCGTTGAAGCTTCCGGCAGCCTGGACCGAAAGCCTGCTGTTTCTCAGCGGCCTTGTTGCAGCACCTGCCATTTACGCGCTGATCATATCACCGCCCGCCATCATCATAACCACCTCAGTGCCGTTGCTGATTGCCGGCGGTGTCCTGGTCGGCATTGGCTCTCGTCTGGGCTCCGGTTGCACCAGCGGCCACGGCGTGTGTGGGGTGTCGCGCCTCTCAAAACGATCCATACTGGCAACGCTCACCTTCATGGCCGTCGCGATTGCCGTTGTTACCGTTTCCCGTCACCTGATAGCCGCGTGAAAGGAGCCCATCGCATGCGCAAATTCATCGCTCTTCTGGCCGGCCTGATATTCGGTCTCGGCATGGTGGTCTCCGACATGATCAACCCGGCCCGCGTTCTCGGATTCCTGGATCTGTTCGGCGGCGCCTGGGACCCGACACTTGGCTTTGTGATGGGCGGTGCGGTGCTGGTCATGGCGGTGGCATGGCTGCTGGCCGACACCAGGCAAACCCCGATTTATGGCGGCGACATGCCCGGCGCTGCGTCCAGCATCATAGATCGCAAGCTGATTGGTGGCGCTGCCATATTCGGCCTTGGCTGGGGCCTGGTCGGCCTGTGCCCCGGTCCGGCCCTGGCGGGCCTGCTGATTGGCGGCACACCGGTGCTGATTTTCATCGCCGCGATGATTTCCGGCATGGCACTGCTCAAGATGGTCAGCAGGGGCTAATACCAAAGTGAATGAGCAGTTTTGTCCATTCTTATGGAGGGATATTGCTCTACAGAAGGAATCTTGATCCGCCGCAATACAGACTTGTGTTTTCCCGGCATGCGACTTTTCAGACAGATGCACTTCACAGGGCAGTAATTTTCACGCTGCCATGGCAGCAATGACGCCTTCAAACGAATTTCCGAGCTTGCTGATACCATTGGTTATGGCAGTGGAATTGGCTGCGAGAAGGTTCAAGGCGTAATCAAATTCCTGCTCAAACTGCGGCAGTTCCGCATCCAGAAACGAGAAAAACAGCACGATGCGCCAGTCCGCCGAGGTTTTTGCCAGTTCCAGCACTTCAGGTGTACTTTCCAGTTCCAGTTCCATGATGCGAAAATAGAAATTCTCGTGCAGAAGGCGCTTCTTCAGCTCCTGCAGGTCAGCAAACACCCGTTGTACCTGCTCATCCACCTGATCGGGTGCTGTGTATCCCATCCGAATACACTTGCGGGCACTGGCAGTCACTTCCTGCAACCAGCGAAACGACTCGGGAAACTCGTTCGCAAGCACAATAGCCAGCGAGCCCCTCGAAGTTACCACTTCGGGACGCAACACATTGTCACTTACTGCCGCACAAAACTCCGACACTGAACACCTGGCCTCCGCCACCCACTTTATCCGAGTCGAATCAGGATGGCTTTTTTGTTGATTACTCCTATGAAGAAACAAACCCCGATCACTGTCAATTAATTACGTAAGGTTACCAACTTTAATCCGTTCATATGGTGCCGATTACAAATCCTCAGCAGCTTCCTGGTCGCTCAAGCTCCGGAAACCGAAAATACAAACATGTCGTGCAGTGTGACGAATCTCACAGTCGGGAGTGCCCGGCCATGCAATGGTGTGGTCATCAAAACAACAGAAAAACCACGCCTCGAAGGACCGAAAAGATGACCAGGCACCACCACACCAGCTTCACCCGAGCCATATTGAACTCGACGCAACGCCTGCTGCGCTCCGGTAAGAACGGCAACTTCCTGGCCAGCAATCATATTGACGCGCGCACCATGCGAGACATCGGCATCAACCCGGTCGGATTGTGCTGAGCCTGGATTGTCCAGAGCGTTGCAAATGCCTGTTCTCCAGCAGTTTCCTGCTACTTTGCCCCGGGTCGTCAGCCCGGGGCTTTTGCGAGGCCAGACATGCCTGTTCGCAAACTCACGCGGTGGCCAGAAGCAAGATACCCAGGACCACGAATGCCACAGAGCTCAACCGCACTTTCCAGGGTCGCTCGCCGAACCACACGACACCGATCAATGCGGCTATGATGACGCTCGATTCGCGGATCGCCGATACGGTGCCAAGCGAGGTCAGGCCCTTGGCATAAATCGCCAGGCCATAAGCCAGCGCTGAAATAATCCCGCCTCCGATGCCAATCAGGTAGTTTTTCGGCGGATAGGTCCGCAGTTTGTCCCACCGCATTCCCAGCAGGAAAGCTGTCGAGAACGCCTCCAGTGCAAACAACCAGCCGATATAGCCAAACGGGTTGCCCGATACCCTGACCCCCATGCCGTCAGCCACCGAATAAGAGGCAATGGTAATCCCTGTCAGCACGGCAGCAGCCAGTGCAGTGCCACTGATCCTGGCCCCACGACGGCCAAAAGTCTGAGCCGCGATAGCCGCCGAGATTGTCAGGATGCCGGCCCACGCGGCCGGCGGCAGCACCTCGCCGGCAAAAAACTGCGCGCCCAGCGCCACCAGCACCGGCGCCACGCCGCGCGCAATCGGGTAGACTTGGCTGAGATCACCGAACCGGTAGGCCACCAGCAGGAAGCCGTAATAGAAATAGTGGATGAAGGTCGAAGCCGCGATAAACGGCCAGGCTTCGCGCGCCGGCGGCAAATACAGCACGACCATGACCGCACCGACCAGGCCATGCCCGAGATTGATCAGGCCCAGCGTCAATACCCGGTCGGCTGAGCCCTTGACCAGCGCATTCCACACAGCGTGCAGCACGGCAGCGCACAGGATCAGGCCAATGGCAAAGT
>JBDNEZ010000439.1:0-5637 GCA_041690095.1 Anderseniella sp. | reverse complement strand
TTTGACTGGGGCAGCAATTCGCCTATCTAATGTGCACCATTCAATCGTCACGATTCTTTCGTCTACGTGACGGTCTCCACTCACCTGTTCTGAAAACAAGGCCAGCTTACAGATGCGCGATCCGATTGAAACCTATGCTCAACTCGTTCCCATGGTGGTGGAGCAAACCAACCGCGGCGAACGCTCCTATGATATTTTCTCGCGGATGCTCAAGGAACGCATCATCTTCATAACCGGTCCGGTGGAAGATCACATGGCTACGCTTGTGGTGGCGCAATTGCTGTTTCTTGAGGCTGAAAACCCCAAGAAAGAGATTGCCATGTACATCAACTCGCCTGGCGGCGTGGTCACGTCCGGGCTGTCGATCTACGATACCATGCAGTTCATCAAGCCCGCAGTTTCCACGACAGTGATCGGACAGGCAGCATCCATGGGATCGCTTCTGCTGACAGCCGGTGAGAAGGGCATGCGTTTTGCCCTGCCGAATGCCCGCGTCATGGTGCATCAGCCTTCGGGCGGATTTTCGGGACAGGCTTCAGATATTGAGCGTCATGCCCAGGACATTATCAAGATCAAGAGACGTCTCAACGAAATTTACGTGGCCCACACAGGCCAGTCTTATGAAACCATCGAGAATACCCTTGACCGTGACCATTTCCTGACGGCAATGGAAGCCAAGGATTTTGGTCTGGTGGACGAGGTTATTGACAAACGGCCCGAAACCGGCGGAGACGACGGCAAGAAAAAGTAGGCAATCAACGATTCGGCATGTGAATTGCAATGTTCGGCATGTGAATTGTATTGATAGGCATCTGGCTTGCATAGTGACAAAGGCATCTGACTTGCATAGTGACAAAGATTGTGAAACGCATCGTGACTTTCACGGTGTTTCGGCAGCCACCAATCACAATGCGGTTCATACTGACGCGAATCGTTAATGATTTGTTGATTGTTCATCGTCGAGCATGGTGAAATATACAGATTCGTAGATTGCCAGTCTCGAACCCAGATGTTTAAGAGTGTTCTGAGTTTCAAACCAGCCTGACGGTTTCAGGCAACGGTTCATTGGTGAACCGAAGGAGTATAGATGACAAAGTCCGGCGACGGAGAGTCCAAGAATACCCTGTATTGCTCATTCTGCGGCAAAAGCCAGCATGAAGTCCGCAAGCTGATTGCCGGACCAACCGTGTTCATCTGCGATGAATGCGTTGAGTTGTGCATGGACATCATACGCGAAGAGAACAAGACGTCGTTGGTGAAGTCTCGTGACGGGGTTCCGACGCCGACTGAAATTTGTACGGTGCTGGATGACTATGTCATCGGGCAGTTCCAGGCAAAGCGCGTGTTGTCGGTTGCGGTTCACAATCATTACAAGCGCCTGGCCCATGCAGCCAAGAACAATGATGTGGAACTTGCCAAATCCAATATTCTTCTGGTTGGCCCGACCGGCTGCGGCAAGACGCTGCTGGCGCAAACCCTGGCGCGCATCATCGATGTTCCGTTCACAATGGCCGATGCAACCACATTGACTGAAGCCGGTTATGTGGGTGAAGACGTTGAAAACATTATCCTGAAGCTGCTTCAGTCAGCCGACTACAATGTCGATCGGGCCCAGCGCGGTATTGTCTATATTGACGAGATCGACAAGATTTCGCGCAAGTCCGACAATCCGTCCATTACCCGTGATGTGTCGGGTGAGGGCGTGCAGCAGGCCTTGCTGAAGATTATGGAAGGCACGGTTGCATCTGTACCGCCGCAAGGTGGCCGCAAACACCCGCAACAGGAATTCCTGCAGGTGGATACTGCCAACATCCTGTTCATTTGCGGCGGCGCTTTCGCCGGACTGGACAAGATCATTTCGTCACGCGGTAAGGGTGCTGGTATCGGCTTCGGCGCCGAGGTCAAGGGCGAAGATGAAAAGAAGACCGGTGAGCTGTTGCGCGAGCTGGAGCCCGAGGATTTGCTGAAATTCGGCCTGATCCCGGAGTTCGTTGGCCGGCTGCCGGTTATCGCGACGCTTGAAGACCTGGACGAAGACGCCCTGATCGAAATTTTGTCCAAACCGAAAAATGCGCTTGTAAAGCAGTACCAGCGTCTCTTTGAGATGGAAGATGTCAATCTGAACATTACCGAAGATGCTTTGGCCGCAATTGCGGTAAAGGCGATTGGCCGCAAGACCGGTGCGCGTGGCCTGCGGTCCATAATGGAAGGCATCTTGCTTGATACCATGTATGATCTGCCGGGAATGGATGGCGTCGAGGAGGTTGTGATTTCAGCGGAAGTTGTGACCGGTGAGGCCAAGCCATTGATGATCTACTCGGACAAGGACAAGAGTTCCAAAAGCAAATCTAAGGTTGCAAGCGGACCGGGCAGCGCCTGATTGGGATTGCACATTTGCGGGATTTGGACCCGGTCAGTTACGGCTGACCGGGTTTGTTCATCCGCAAACGTCCAGGGTTCAATAAACCTCGGCAGAGAAGTCGGAATAGCCTTCCATTGGCCTTATTCCTGTGGCAAATGGGAAGTGGTCTGCAGGATTTTGTGACCAGCAGGTCAGTCGGTTTCGAGAATATGGGGTTTTTCGGTTTGCGTAAATTAACAACATTGGCGGCTGTCTCCATGCTGTCGCTGGCCAGTGGCTGTGCGACGGACATAGGCAGCTTCACATCCAATGATCCCGCTCCGGCCCAGTTGGGGTCTCCCGGTGCGCAGCAGCACGTTGCAACCAATCAGCCACCACAGTATGGCCAACCGCAGTTGGCACCTATACCTCCTGCCGGACAGGCGACATTTGCACCAGCGCCCAAACCTGGAGCAGGCGGGCTGTCTCACGATTCGTATTCGCCGTCGCCAGCTGGTCGGAAAATATCGGAAACAGAACTACGCTCATTGCTTGCAGGCAAGTTTGTTACGGTTGCTGATGGTCGCAGACTCGAATATGGCCCGGCAGGATCGTACCAGGAAACCCGCAACGGACAAACCATTGCCGTGGGCACCTACCAAATTCGCGATGTCTCCGTGTGTATTCAGTTTACAACCGGACTGACACGGTGTGACAGTTTTGTTCAGGACGGCAACCAGTTGTTTGTCGAAGATCGCAACGGCCAGCGGCTACCGGCCCGGATTGGCTGACGTGTGTGGCGCTCGCAGGCCTGAATCAACCAAAGCCGGCGCTGTTGTTTTGTCCTGTCGGGCATATTCAAAAATACAGACTTGAATCTCGTGCTGTCCACAGCCATTTACCAACAGACACTGACGGTGCTGCATGCGCGTGACGAATCGTGCCTAAGTAACGCCAGATTTACTGGAGAGCGGCTAATCCGGGACAGCTTCGGGCGATTGATTGGTCCGGCAGCAATGGTTCAGCGTAGCAACCTCCAGCAGATGTTTGAAAAAATGCCCCATGGGCGCTTCGGCTTCCCCCGAAAGGACATTGAATGACTAAAAAGAAAACCGCCACGATCCAGGACGTTTATGCAGTCTTGCCACTGCGCGACATTGTTGTGTTTCCACACATGATTGTGCCGTTGTTCGTGGGCCGCGAAAAGTCCATCGCAGCGCTTGAAGAGGTGATGCGCGAGGACAAGAGGATATTGCTTGTTGCCCAGAAGAATGCATCCGACGACGATCCGACGTCCGCCCAGATGTACGATGTGGGCACAATCGGCTCCATCCTGCAGTTGTTGAAATTGCCTGATGGCACAGTCAAGGTTCTGGTTGAGGGCCTCGAGCGTGCGCAGATTGTGTCATATACGGATCGTGCAGACTTCTTCGAGGCGAAAGCTACCTCAATTGATGGCTCCGACGCCGATGGTGGCGAAACCGAAGCACTTGCCCGCACGGCCGTCACCCAGTTTGAAAGCTATGTGAAGCTTAACAAGAAGGTGCCGCAGGAAGCTGTGTCATCGATCACCCAGATTGATGACTACGCCAAGCTTGCCGATAGTATTGCCGCGCATCTGGCCATCAAGATATCAGAGAAACAGGAATTGCTGGAAACTGCGTCTGTCGCGCGTCGCCTGGAGAAGGTATACGGCCTGATGGAGAGCGAGATTTCAGTTCTGCAGGTCGAAAAGCGGATTCGCTCGCGCGTCAAGCGTCAGATGGAGAAAACCCAGCGCGAATACTATCTCAACGAACAGATGAAGGCGATCCAGAAGGAGCTCGGCGACGGTGAAGACCTCGACGAGATGGCCGAACTGGAACAACGCATCACCAAGACCAAACTGTCCAAGGAAGCCCGTGAAAAGGCCAACGCGGAGATGAAAAAGCTTAAGCAGATGTCCCCGATGTCTGCCGAAGCCACGGTTGTGCGCAATTACCTGGACTGGTTGTTGTCTATTCCGTGGGGCAAGAAATCCCGTATCAAGAATGATCTGGCGCAAGCTGAATCGGTCCTTGAGTCGGATCATTTCGGGCTGGAAAAGGTCAAGGAACGCATTGTCGAATACCTCGCAGTGCAGGCGCGCGCCAACAAGCTGCGTGGCCCGATCCTGTGCCTGGTAGGTCCTCCCGGTGTCGGCAAGACCTCTCTGGCCAAGTCCATCGCCAAGGCAACCGGTCGCGAATATGTCCGCATGTCGCTGGGTGGTGTACGCGATGAAGCGGAGATCCGCGGTCATCGGCGCACCTATATCGGCTCGATGCCCGGCAAGGTCATCCAGTCGATGAAAAAGGCGAAAAAATCCAATCCGCTCTTCTTGCTGGACGAAATTGACAAGATGGGGATGGATTTCCGGGGCGACCCGTCATCCGCCTTGCTTGAGGTCCTGGATCCCGAACAGAACTCAACCTTCATGGATCATTATCTGGAAGTTGAATACGATCTTTCCAATGTGATGTTCGTGACCACGGCCAATTCGCTCAATATTCCGGGTCCGTTGATGGACCGCATGGAAATCATTCGCATTGCCGGCTACACGGAAGATGAAAAGTTTGAGATCGCCCGCCGGCACCTGTTGTCGAAAGCGCTTGAAAACCACGGGCTTGCCAAAAGTGAGTTCGAACTTACCGACGACGGCCTGATGGAAGTCGTGCGCCGCTACACTCGTGAAGCCGGTGTGCGTAACCTTGAACGTGAACTGAATACGCTTTGCCGCAAGGCGGTGAAGGAAATCGTTCTCGCCAAGGGGGCAAAAAAGAAGGTCAAGGTCACGGCCAAGAACATGTCCGACTTCCTGGGTGTCCAGAAATATCGTTATGGCATGGCTGAGTTGGAAGATCAGGTTGGTGTTGTTACCGGTCTTGCCTGGACCGAAGTGGGAGGCGAGTTGCTGACCATTGAGGCGGTAATGATGCCCGGCAAGGGCAAGATGACCGTGACCGGCAATCTTCGAGATGTGATGAAGGAATCCATTTCTGCTGCGTCATCCTACGTGCGTTCACGCTCGACCGAGATTGGCGTCAAACCGACAGTGTTCGACAAGAAGGACATCCACGTGCATGTACCCGAAGGGGCAACGCCGAAAGACGGTCCATCTGCCGGCGTCGCAATGGTGACAGCCATCACGTCGGTACTGACCGGTATCCCCATTCGACGCGAAGTCGCCATGACTGGTGAGATTACGCTTCGTGGCCGGGTCTTGCCGATCGGAGGGCTCAAGGAGAAACTTCTGGCAGCACTGCGCGGCGGCATTA
>JBDNEZ010000438.1:0-3880 GCA_041690095.1 Anderseniella sp. | reverse complement strand
GCATGTTTCATCGCCGGCAGTGCTGCCCGGATCGTGTGAAACGGAGCCGACAGATTGAGCGCTATGATGGCGTCCCACTTTTCAACCGGAAACTCGTCTACTGGTGACACAAACTGCATGCCGGCATTGTTGATCAAAATATCCAGTCGTCCGAACTCTTTCTGGGTGGCTGCCACGAGTTCGGCACAAGCGTCCGGCTTCATCAGATTGGCGTCCATGAAGCCCACCTTTGCACTGCTACGTGTCTCGAGACCTGATCGGATCGCTTCAATCTCGTCAGCGTCGCCGAGGCCGTTGAGCATTACACTGGCGCCGTTGCGGGCCAGCGCTTCGGCAATGGCCAGACCTATGCCGGAAGTTGAACCGGTAATGAGTGCGGTTTTGCCATTGAGCATGCGCCAGTCTCCAGCTTGAATTCAGATAGTTGGGTTGCATTGCACCGTGACAATGCTTTGACGGTTGCTCAAGTGATATTTGTGTCATCGCCGGTTGACAGCAAGGGCGGCCGGGCGTCATCAAGCACTATCAGCAGACTCAACCCCGGAAACAGATGGAGGGTCCATGTTCTACGGTACGGAAGAAAACGACCACGGCCACGAGTATGATCCGTTCAAGGCCCTGGTCGCACCGCGCCCGATTGGCTGGATATCGTCGATGTCGTCCAGTGGTGTTGTGAACCTCGCGCCCTATAGCTTTTTCAATGCCATGTCGGACAATCCGCATTATGTGGTGTTTGGATCGGCGGGCCGGAAAGACTCCATCACCAACATTGTTGATACGGGTGAATTCGTCTGCAATATGGCGACCTGGGAACTGCGCGAACAAATGAACCTGTCGTCTGCCCCGGTAGCATCCGGCGTCGATGAATTTGAACTTGCCGGGCTTGAAAAGGCGGCCAGTGTGCTGGTGAAACCGCCACGGGTTGCTGCCAGCCCGGTCGGACTTGAATGCAAATATGTGAAGACCATCGACCTGCCCGGACATGATAATGCGACCGGTGGATATGCCATTGTGGTCGGACAGGTAATAGGTGTGTATATAGACGACAGGTTTGTCGAGGACGGACGAGTGAACACGGCAGCCATGCAGCCGATTATGCGCATGGGATATTCGGAGTACGCGGTTGTGAAAGAAGCATTCCGGATGCGTCGACCGGGGTAATCCCACGCCTCCAGCCAGGATTGACCGGGTAAATTCGGGTATGACGGGCAGTTTTGAATTCCTCAAAACCTGAACCGACTTAAGGGATTTCAGCATGTCTGGAGTAGTCAACGATGTATCAAGCTTCGTTCTCAATTGGCTGAACAAGCTTGGCATTACCTCCACCTATACCGGCCTGCAATGGGCGTTGATCCAGTTGGCGATCATTTTTGTGGCATTTGCCGTTGCTCTCATGCTGGACCGCTGGTTGTCGCCGCCTCTTGAATCCTATGTGCGCAACATCAAGGGCCAGCCGCAATTGCTTCGTTCGCTGGCAATCATCCTGCGCCGCATGCGTTGGATATTCCTGACGATTTTGCTGTGGGTTGCAGTGGAGGCAATGCAGTCGCTGACCTGGATTTCGCGCAGTTACCTGGTTGGCATTGCAGCCAAGCTGTGTACCGCATGGGTCATCATTTCGATCGTTTCCCGGTTGATCCGCAACCGGTCCATGGCCAAAATCATTGCCCTGATTGCATGGACCGCGGCTGCGCTATCGATCCTCAACCTGCTGCCGCAGACGATCCAGGCGCTCGATAGTGTCGGGCTGAATTTGCATAATATCAGGCTCACGCCACTGCTGGTGATCAAATCGGTGTTTACCGTATCTGTCATGGTGTGGCTGGCTCTGTTGATCGGACGGTTTGCCGACAACCGGATCAAGAGCAGCGAAGACCTGAATCCGTCGCTTCAGGTTTTGCTGGGAAAACTGATAAAAGCCACTCTGATGACTGGTGCCATATTGGCGGCAAGCAGTTTCGTTGGCATTGACCTGACTGCGCTGGCCGTCTTCTCCGGTGCCATTGGCCTTGGTATCGGTTTTGGTTTACAGAAAGTCGTTTCAAATCTGATTTCAGGTATCATTCTGCTGATTGATAAATCGATCAAGCCGGGCGATGTGATTTCGGTCGGTGATACCTATGGCAAGATCAATGAGCTTGCTGCGCGCTATGCTTCGGTGATTTCGCGCGATGGCCGGGAATACCTGATACCGAACGAAGATCTGATCACTTCCCAGGTGATAAACTGGTCGTATTCATCGGACCTTGTGCGCATCGATCTGGATTTCGGGGTGAGTTATGAGGCAAGTCCTCACAAGGTGCGAGAATTGTCCAAGGCTGTGGCGGCGACGCACAAGCGCATCCAGACAGTGCCGCCACCGGTTTGTCATATCACTGAATTTGGTGACAGTTCGATCAATTACAAATTGCGCTTCTGGATCAGGGATCCGGGGCAGGGCACCGTCAATGTCCGCGGCGATGTCTTCCTGTTGTTGTGGGACGGGCTTATGGAAGCCGGTATCGACATTCCCTATCCGCATCGCGACATTGCCATGCGCGGTCCGGTCAAGGTTGAACTCACCAATCCGCCGGCAAAGCCCAAACGTCCATCGCGTGCCAGGCGGGTCAAGGCCGACAATCCCGAGGGTGATTAGATCGAGACAGCTTGCATCCAAGCGTGTTGAGCGCAACACGCTTTAGAGCAATATGCATCCATATGGATGCATAAAATTGCTCTAACACTTTGGAATCGAGCATTTTTATCCGAACAGATGATTCCATCTGAACGGATAATGCTCTAGCAGACAACCCCGTAGGCTTTGGCTCGCTCCAGCAGTTTGCGTGACCTGTTGAGATGCGGGATGTCATACATTTTGCCATCGATCCCCACCACACCGGCGTCACCTGCATCTGCAAAAGCAGTGATGATGCGGCGGGCCTCCGCAACCTGGTCGGTTGATGGTGTGAAGACCCGGTTGATGACCTCGACCTGGGCAGGGTGAATGGCCATCTTGCAGGTAAAGCCGTCGCGAACACCATCCATGCAATCTTCTTCGAAGCCGGCCTGGTTGCGGAAGTCCACATAGACCGTGTCGACCGGTTCAGTGCCGGCAGCGCGCGCACCGAACAGGCACAGGGATCGCGCATGCCGAAAGGGTTCGGTCAGCAGTCCATCAGCAGCCCGGTTGGCCTGTGCACCCAGTTCGTTCGACAGGTCTTCCGCGCCCCAGGCGATGCCTCTCAGGTTGGCGTTGAGCTGGCCATACGTCCCAAGGCCAAACAGGGATTTCGCAGTTTCAGTGGCAATCGCGATGACAGGCATGTGTGCGCCTGTCATGGCAGCAAGCATTTCCACACATGCGCCGGTTTCAGTCTTGGGCTGGATCAACCCGTCTGGTCCGGCCGGCAACACCGCGGCAACGTCGTCGGACATCATGCCGGTGTCGAGCGCATTGACCCTTACATATAGCAACGGACCGGTGCGCGGGCGTTGCAAGGTTGCTGCGGCAAGCGCACGTGCAGCAGGTTTGTTGCGCGGTGCAACCGAATCTTCCAGATCGAGGATTACCACATCCGCGCCCGAGCCGATTGCCTTGTCGATCTTGCGTTCACTATCAGCCGGTACAAACAACAGTGAGCGCATCAGACTTCTCCTGCATCAGTCGGTTTCTTGCGCATGAAAGCCTGGCGGATGCATTCGGCGACAAGCGTGCCGTCCTGCTTGAAAGCCTCATGCTTGAACTCGACGACGCCGGCGTCCGGGCGTGATTTGCTCTCGCGCCGGGAAACCACGGTTGTTTTCACCTGAATGGTGTCGCCGTGAAACACTGGCGCCGGGAATTTTACGTCCGTTATGCCCAACTGTGCCACCAGTGTGCCAAGGGTGAGCTCCTGGACGG
>JBDNEZ010000437.1:0-2461 GCA_041690095.1 Anderseniella sp. | reverse complement strand
AGCGGCACGCTGGCTTTGGCGTTTGCCCGCGTCTGCCCGACGCCATTCATGCTGGAGGCGATTGACACCTCGCACCACATGCTGGACCAGGCCCGGCAAAGGTTTGAACAGGCAGGCATTGAGGCTTCGACCCGACACGCCGATGTGCGGCGCTTGCCCTTTGCGGAAAACAGCTTTGATGTTGTCATGTCAGCTCATCTACTCGAACATCTGCAAGACCCCGAGGCAGCGTTGGCCGAAATGGTGCGTGTGACGCGGCCTGGAGGCGTGATAATACTTTGCCTGACACGGCGCGGTTTGCCGGGTTTCTATATTCATATGACCTGGCGGACCCGGCTCTACACTGCCAAGGATGTGCAGGGGCTGACTGGCGCTGCAGGGTTGCAGCATCTCTGCATGCCACGTCTGTCGGTGCTGCATCCGCTATGCCACTTCAGCATCGCCTGCATAAGCCACAAGCCGTTCGATGTCGCAGAATAACAATCAAAATCAGTCAAAGGAAACCAGCATGACAACTTCGCCAAGGTTCTGGAACTGGATGGCAAAGCGCTATGCGCGACAGCCCATCGCAGATGAAAAAGCATATCGCCACAAGCTGGAGCTCACGCAAGGCATTCTACGCCCTGAGATGAAGGTCCTGGAATTCGGTTGCGGCACGGGATCGACCGCGCTGATCCATGCCCCGCACGTTGCCCACATTGATGCAATCGATTTCTCTGAAAAAATGATTGAAATCGCCAGAGAAAAGGCGAGCACACAGGGTATCCAGAACGTGACGTTCCAAACGGCGACCATCGAGGGCTGGCAGGCCAGGGATCACAGCTATGACGCGATCCTCGGGCTCAGCATTCTTCATCTTCTGGACGACAAGGAGGCCGTCCTCCAGAAAGTTCACCGACTCCTTAAACCCGGCGGCGTATTTGTCAGCAGCACCATTTGTATGGCCGAGATAAAAGGGGTCATGAAATGGCTTCTTCCGGTCGGCAATGCCCTTGGCATCTTGCCGCTGGTTCGCACCTTCAGCGCCGATGAGTTGATGGAAAGCATGCAAAAAACCGGGTTTTCGGTCGAGCGCAACTGGCGCCCCAAGCCGGACAGCAGCGTCTTCATCGTTGCAAGCGCGGCGGTACCATAGAAGACACAGCGGCCTTCGGTCGAACATCGGGTGATTGTTCGAACTCGGAAGACGCTCTCTCCATCGAAGTTGGCTACAAACGAGAAAATTGCGAATAGAAAAACGGAGTGTGGAGCATGACTGGCAGCGAAAAGCGCATCCAGAAGTTCAACCTGATCATCCTGAGCTACCCTGTCGTACTGATTTTGGTTAGCCTTGGCCTGAATGTATTTGCATTCGGGGTCGAACCAGCCGTCGTGGCGCTTCCGTCAACTCAGGTCATTTGCGCGTTGGTGATTTCGGCAGTTTTGTTGGTCCTTAACCACACGTGGCTGATGACCGCGACAGAGTTGATGCGCCTGAACCACAACATATATGCCTCGCACGAAGAATGGGCGGAGAACGACGCCCGCAAGGAAGATGTCACACAACTGGGATGGATCGAACTTGAGCGGCACCACAACGCGCATCGTAACGCCACTGAGAATACGGTTTACTTCGTTTTTCTGGCATTCATTGCGAGTGTTGTCTCGCCATCAATCCTGGCAGCCCAAATCTGGATCATCTGCTTTGCAATCGCTCGGTTGGGCTACACGTTCAGCGCTCTGGGTGGAAGAAGTGGTTGGAGAGGGTTTTTCATGAGCCTTAGTCTGCTCGCCCTTTACGGTCTCGCAAGCTATCTGGCCTTGGGTTTTCTGGTGTAGGTAGCCTGATAAATGGCGTCAATTCAACGGTGGAATTGCCGACCGTGGCTGCGATGCATTAAGCGACAAGTTTGGGCTCCATGCAGAACTTCGCTGCGATGTGGTGTGGGTCGTGCGATTGTTGATTGGGGGGAAGGGCAACTGTGCGGATAAAGTTGCCGGTCTTTGTGGTCAGTGGATAGTCAGCTTCTGATCCAACTCGGACACTTTCGACAATTGGCCGCCACACAAAAGGCACCTACTTAAAAGTTTGAATTGTTTGGCACTGCGCTTGCAAGTTTTCACTCCAACTGTGCGACGGAGAAAAAAATGTTCCACAAATTGTCTCAATTCGAAACAGGCACGCGGAGAGTTCTGGCCCGGTTGTCGTTAGCGTTGATGCTGTCTCTACTGGTCCTGCCGATATTTGCATTTGTTGCCTTGGCCCATAATGTGACGGAAGGTGACAAAGGCTACATTCAAGAAATCGTCGGCCCACACCTGGTGCCCTTTCTGTATCTGGGCGCCAAGCACATGGTGACCGGATACGATCATCTGTTGTTTCTGCTGGGTGTCGTATTCTTCCTCTACCGCCTGAAGCACGTAGCGGCCTATGTCAGCCTGTTCGCACTTGGTCATTCGATAACGATGATCTCCGGTGTCT
>JBDNEZ010000436.1:0-10723 GCA_041690095.1 Anderseniella sp. | reverse complement strand
GGCTCGACGCATGGCACGCTCACGCAGGTCTTCGGAATAAGGTCTGGTCATCCATGCTGGCCTCCCGCTCCAGCATGTAGCTTGAATCACAACTCAACTGATTTGGGAATCTTGATTCCGTTAAAAAACAAACTGCTCTAGTAACCGGTTGTCAGCCTTAGTAATTGAACCTGTGATCCCACACTGCGGCGATCTTTTCATCAAAGGCAGGATCTGAAAACCAGTTTACGGTATTATTGGGGCACAAGGTGATTTCGCCAAGGAATAGCTCACCCGGTGCACTGCGATAGAAGTCGACACGCGCGAAGCTCATGTTGCGAGCTATGGCTTCGGTCGCTTCGATCATGAGTGAAACGTCGTCAAAAGGTGCCTTGACCTTGCCTATCCCCAGGTTTCTGATTTTGATCGGCACATGAGTGAAATCGCGATCGTAGACTGTATGATGGGTTGACTTCGCGCCTTCTCCCTGCCGCTCATAGAGATATGTACATCGACCATTCATTACATGCAGTTTCCACTCCTCCAGGGGATTGTTTCCACTGGCAATGGCTCTTTCCAGAAATATTTCCGGTTTCATTTTTGCATACCACCACTCGCCGCCCGCAACTATTCTCCCAGGCCCCTGACCACGGGTTTTCAGCCAGTTTTCCACCATAGCCCTCTGATCCGGAGTGAGCGGATAGCGAAGTTCGAGATTGGTGCCGCTGTCATTATTTGCTTTCAGGAAATAGCGCCCGGCTGGAATGCCGAGATCAGGCGGCATTGCTATTTGTGCGGACCGCCAAACGACTTCAGGCGATTTGATGCGGTGCCGGAATTCAGCGGGCAAGTATCGTTTGGCTTCGAGTTTGTTCGCTGGGCTGGGTAGAGGGACGTAACCAAAGAACTTACTCCAGAGTTGTTTTTCGGTGAGCCGTACCGGAAGTACAAGATTGGGCCATCTTCCGACACCACTTGCGTATAAGGCGATTGAGTAGGCTGCCAACCGGTAAAGATCCATCCCCGAGTAGAATTCGATACCACGACTGAAGCCCGGCTTTGGATTGACCAGGAAACAGGAGTTTGCAGCGTTCATTTCCGCAGTGAGCCACGTCGAGGCATGTTGATAGGCTTCCTTCATCAGTGCCTGCGGCGTATGTTCATTCAGTTGTCTGATCATGATTCCTAAGGCACAATTTGTGCTCCCTTCGGACAGAGTTCAGCTGCAAATGACTCAAGTTTGCGCGCTGCCATGTGCACACCTGGAGGATCAAATGAGGTCCGGTTTTGTTGCGCCCACGAAAAAGCATGGTTTTTGATACCATCATGCTCGCGAATATAGCGTATTGCCTGGATCAGTCTTTGGGCTGAAAAATTTCCCATACCTAGATGACAGCCGAGTCCGGCAGCCTCTATACGGGTCGCTGTAAAGTATTTTTCCAGATCAGTTGATACCATCACCTGAGGGACCCCGGATGCCAGTGCCAGAGATGACAGACCAAGTCCTCCATAATGAATCACGCCACAGCAGGCAGGGAGCAATTTGCCCAGATCTGCGGGTTTGTTGAGAACGTCAAAACCTGCATCCGTGAGCAATTTTCGTGCGGTACCGGGAAGGTTCCTTATGTAGACTGTGGCTGGCGGACCGGCGGCAATGATCCCGTTCAGCAAGTCGCGGTGGCCCATATCCTGGAAGTGTATGAAAAGCCTGTTCCCGTCGGATCTGGTGGGATTTAAGTCGTGCGACAGTACAGGGTTGCAAAGAGGCTCACAGCGTTGGTGGCCGCTGGGGTCTACCAAAGCCAGCGTCATCGCCAGTTGACGTGTACCGAGCATGGCCTGGGTGTACGATTCAAGCTCGGCACAACCGAGTTGACTGAGTGCCGTGTTAATGTCTTGAAAAGCGGCAGTCTCGGTTCGCTCCGGTACCAATCCGGGTTGGTTCCAGATGCATGGAAATTCTGTTGCCCCTTGATGTAGTGTATAATAACCGACGCCATAGGCCACGGCCGGAATGCCGAGGGCGCGTGTCGCCATCAGTACGCCTGGTGAGTAGTCGGCGAACACTATGTGCGGTTTCACCTGCGCCAGAAGTTGCAACCATTGTTGCAATTGTGTGTGAACCGCTTCGGCGCTGATGAACACAGATCGTGCCAGCGCCTCACCCAGAGAGCGTGCCGGTTTGGTTGGTTGGTACTTCCAGCCACGTTGTCCTGGCCAAAGGGGGGCAGCCAAAACCCGTTCGGGATCAAAACCTGCCTTCAAACCCAATTCAGGTGATGACAGTGCATACCAGAGGTCGAGTTTGTCCTGATTCATTTGTGATGCAATTCGGGACATAACCGTGACGTGGCCCATGCCGCCGCCCAGTTCCCAAGTAAATAGTGCCTTCTGTCGTGTGCTGCTTTGCAACTATATCTTTCCTAAGGTAAACTGATGACGGTCGGCATCTGGTTTATAGCAACTGGCTAGTTCTATGCAACGTCGTGATTGCCTGTGGAAACACTATGGACTCGTAACGAAGTGGGGGTGAGAAATCCGACATGATATTCAGGTCGATGTGGATAGGGGATGGTCTTGGGCCGCTTGAGCGGCTTTGCATCTCTTCCTTCATTTCGATGGGGCATGAATTCGAGCTCTACACTACTCAACAATTCGAGCTGCCTGACGGGTGCACACTCAGGCCGATTTCCGAGGTATGTCCGGATGTCGAACCATTTTCATACAAGTCTGGATTTGGTGCCGGGAGTTATTCGGCGTTCTCCAACGTGTTTCGCTACACTCTTTTATACAAGCTTGGAGGCTGGTGGGTGGACATGGACGTGTTTTGCCTGGCGAAAACCTGGCCAACCGCTAATTTACTGGCAGGCTATCAGGATGATAAGATGATTAATTCCGCTGTTCTGTGTTCAGCGAAACCGGGCGGAGAACTGTTCAAACAAGCGATGGAATTGAGTCGGCAGGGCGGCAGCGACGTCATGTGGGGTGAAATTGGCCCCGCGCTTGTAACCCGTCTCATGCAGGATCGGGATTTGCGTCAACATGTACATCTGGAGCCGCCCCGTACTTTTTATCCCGTAGGGTACAAGGATTTTCTGCGGTTGTTGATGCCCGACTCCCTGTCGCTTCAGGAACTGAGAACTGGTGGATCCGTCTGCCTGCACTTGTGGAATGAGATGTTCCGGTTCTACAAGCTGGACAAGACTGTCCTGCCACCTGAGGGTTCGGTTTTGCGGCAGTGCTATGAGGAAGCCGGCATGACGTCCGGTTTCAGGCAGGAGTACCGTGTGGATCGTGCTGCCGGCAAACTCTTGCCTGTTGCCTACAAGCCGAATTGAATATCTGGCACTGCGGTTATGTGACGGTTTCAATCATATGAGGTGTGATCTGTATCTGGTTGGCGATGCGGTGTATTTCGGCGAATACAAGATTTTTAATCAGGGCGGATATGTGTTGCTTGACGGCGATCACACGCTGTTACGCGCACAAGATGAAGCGTGGCATATTCGCCAAACATTGGTTTTTCCACACCCAATCGAGTTGGCGCCGTAGCTACACTGCGAGTCTGTTAAGGCGGTTGCAAGATTGAATATCTGTGACGCCGGGCAGCGCGCGCGGACTGACAGAATGTGTAACTACCGCGTTTGTTCACCGGACCAGGCATAAAATGAAAAACGCCGGGCTCAACTGAACCCGGCGCTTCGATACTCAGTTCCGGCAATTTGCCGGTTACGCAACTTACAATGTGGACAATACGCAGTTGTGCTTAATACTGTCTGAACAGACACATACCAGAAGGTTAATCGGGCTGTCTCAAAACTGGAATTGCTCATTCAAAACGCGTTCTGCCAGCGAATGGCCGTCATCGAACAACAGCCGTGCCGATCTTGTTTCATCTTCACTCACAACGACCCTTACGATGTCACGAAATTCCCTCTGATCAGCGACCGCAGATACCGGGCGCTTGCCCGGCTCGAGCACTTCGATATCCAGTTCAGCCTCGTGTGACAATATGGCTCCGCGCCATCTGCGTGGCCGGAACGGGCTGATGGGCGTCAAAGCAAGTAGCGGTGAGTTTATTGGCAAAATGGGCCCGTGCGCCGACAGGTTGTAGGCAGTGGAACCTGCTGGTGTGGCAACAATGATGCCGTCGCATACGAGTTCATCAAGTCGTATTTTGCCATCAATCGATATGCGCAGCTTGGCGGCCTGATGTTGTTGGCGCAACATGGATACTTCGTTGAACGCAAGTGCGGAGTGGGTTGTGCCGGTCTTGTCGGTTACGGTCATTTTCAGCGGATGGATAACGGTTTCGGTCGCTGCCGAAATACGATCAACCAGTTTTTCGGTGTCGAAATCATTCATCAAGAAGCCGACCGACCCCCGGTTCATGCCGAAAATGGCCTGGCCCGAATCCAACACCTTATGCACCGTTTCCAGCATCAGGCCATCGCCGCCAAGTGCCACGATGATCTCTGAATCTTTGCGCGGTGCCTGTCCGAACTGATGTTTCAGTTTCTGGGCGGCCTTGATGGCTTCCGGAGCCTGAGATGATACGAAATGAAATTTCATTATGCGGATGGCTCGTAAGTCGGAGAAATCTTCCCTCTGTTATGAAGCGAACCGACGCAATGTCAAATGTCGTGTGCACCTGGGGTGACTACACAAATCATCCAGACCCCAGGCGAATGTTGCCGCTATGCGAATGCTGCAGCTATGCCGACGAGCAGTGTGAACAAGGTCAGTGTCTGGGCCAGCAGTTTTTGCCCTGACCGCAAATCCGTTGTGGTCAGGTGTTCGATACCGTCGCCGGCCCAGTTTCGATCGACCCGGTTGTCACCGTATTGGCGCGGTCCTCCAAGTCGAATGTCCAATGCGCCGGCCATGGCGCATTCCGGCCAGGCTGATGTCGGATTACCGGCATTGCCGGCGTCGTGCCAAATTATTTCCAGTGCGCGGGCCCCGTCGGATGGCGAGGTCATGCTGGCAGCGCCGGCAAATAGCAAGCCGGCCAGACGAGCCGGAATATAGTTGACTGCCGTGTCCAGCAGCGCGCTGAAACGGCGGGCTTTATGGTCGTTTGCCAACCGTCGATGTGCCGCCGACAAAGCCGAGATGGCTATAATACCCGGCAACCCAAACAGGGCCAGCCAGAAGGCAGGGGTGACGATTGCGGTGGCGGTATTGCTGGCAACCGCTTCAAGACATCCTCGAACTATCGAGCTGTGATCAAGCCGTGACAGGTCGTGATTGACAAGTTGGGTAAGTTCATTCTGTGCAGTCGCGAGATCTATGTCCAGTGCGTTGGTAACGGCACGCGCTCGCAGTCTCAAGGCATATTGTGCAAGGAACGGTGTAGCCAGAACAGCTTCCCAACACCAGGCATAGGGCAGTGTACGAAGTGCGGTCGTGGCGACGATTGCTAGTATCAGTGTCACACCTACGCTCACCAGGCAGAAACTGGCGCCCATCATGGTGCGCCGCAATGCAGTGGACTCCGGATCCGGCACCAGGGCGGTGAAAACGCTGTTGAGCATGTAGAGTCCGTTTGCAGGATGGCCGAGGATGCGGCGCACGGGACTCGGGTACCCGAGTAACCGTTCAAGTGCCAATGCCACGAATGCGACAGTCAGGGTAGTGGGAATTGCCAGCAATTGCGAATGTCACCGAAAGAGGGTTTGGAACAGAATGGGCAACCTCTTGTAGCAATCACGCAAGCCCGGCACCAGCCACGCGTTGACAGTTGACCGAGGATAGGTTTCTTCTCAACTAGAGATAGATGATCAGAGGTTGATTTTCACTTTGTCTGAACCACTTCGGGTCGTACTGACCACCGGCAATTACAACTATATCAAGGACGGCGTATCATTGACGCTCAACCGGCTTGTCGGCTGGCTGGAAAAACACGGCGTGGAAGTGCTGGTCATTGCGCCTGTGGCTGACAAGCCTGCCCTTGAGCATGAGGGCAGGTTGCTGGCTGTTCCGTCGATCGCGATTCCGACCCGCAAGGAGTATCGGGTGGGCGGCCGCTTGACGCGCCAGTTGAAGGCGGAGATCGCGCGTTTCAAACCGGACCTGTTCCATATCGCGATTCCGGATATTACCGGTCACAGCGCATTGCGACTGGCTGGAAAAATGGGTGTGCCCGCTGTATCGTCATTCCACACCCGATTTGACGGTTATCTGCACTATTATCGTCTCGGGTTTCTGGAGCCGTGGTTTCACAAAAGGCTGCGGGCGTTCTACGCGCGTTGTGAACATCTCTATGTCCCGTCCGCCTCGATGATCGATGAACTGACCGATCGTGGTATTGCCGACAATATGCGTCTATGGACACGCGGGGTGGATTGCGAGCGTTTCACGCCTGACAAGCGGTCACTGGATTGGCGTCGGGCGCGCGGTATCGAAGATGATGAACTGGTGATTGCCTATGCTGGCCGGTTGGTGGCGGAAAAAAACATGGGCGTATTGGCACGCGTGTTCGCCGGATTGAAGGCAAGCGGCGTTGCGTATCGCACCTTGTTGCTGGGTGACGGTCCCGAGGCAGGCTGGATGCGTAAAATGCTGCCGAACACGGTTTTCGCAGGATTTCTACATGGCGATGATCTGGCAACGGGATATGCATCGTCTGATGTGTTCTTCTTTCCCTCCATGACGGAAACGTTCGGCAATGTAACACTTGAAGCAATGGCAAGTGGTTTGCCGGCCGTGACTGCAGATGCCACTGGATCGCGATCATTGGTCCGGCAAGGTAAAACCGGCTTCCTGGTACCGGTTGAACGCGAAGATGAGATGATCGAGCGGTTGGTGCAATTGCTGGAAGATGGCGAGATGCGCAAGAAGTTCGGCATCCACGCCCGTGACATTGCCGTTGGCGAGCATGAGTGGGATGGTATATTCGCCGGACTGCTGTCAGACTATCAGGATGCAATTGCCGATTATGCGGTGCGGAATGGTTCAGAATAAGTGGAAGCCGCTTTAAACCCGGAAAAAGCGCGCGCACACTTCATCTGGCCTGCAACCCCAGCTTGTCACGCAACCTGGCCAGTTCACGGGTGAACGGTTCGAGTTGGCTCTCATAGGTTTTCCACCGGCCAACTGATTTTGGTGATATCGGCTGGCGCACCTGAAACATGCTGGCCGTGCGAATTTCGCGCTTCACTTCATTGGGATACAGGCAGCTTTCTTCAAATTCCAGCCCGGTGAAATCGAGTAACTTGCGGATATTCGGCTCCGGATCCTGCACCAATGCGTCGTAGTCCAGGTCGAACATGTCAAGTTTGCAGGTCTCCATCCAGTAGCGTGCAATATCCTCATGCAGGGCATACCTGTGTGCAATCGCGCGCAGATCCAGCGAGAACCGGACCGCAGTCGAGAAAACCTGCTCGAAGTTGGACATGGCACAGTCCTGCGGCGTGCGGTGGCAATAAATGAATTTGGCACTTGGCAACAAAAACCGAATAAGGCCGGCGTAATCGATGTTCCCGGGAAGCTTGTCAGTTGCAAAGTTGGCGTCACCGGCATGCCTGAACATTTCCTCGTGCAGTTTTTTGCCGACCGAGGCGGCCCAATCGCGCGGCAGGTCCGGTATTTTGGTCATGTCATGGCGCAGGCTTTCGACAATCGACATCATGTCATCGCGCTCGCCTCCGGCATAGACGCTTGAGTGAGCCGCCAGTATCTGTTCAGTCAGTGTCGTGCCGGACCGCATCATGCCGACGATAAAGATACAGCCTTCACCCGGGTGACCCTCATCGCCTCGTTTGTTGAAGAAGGCCGGTGTAAAGACCTGCCTGTTGCTGGCATTGAGGCGCTCGGCAGGGGTGGTGTTGTAGGGATAATCCTGTGCGCGAATGGCTTTGGCCGCCGCGAGCGCCTTGAAGGCGTTTTCCGGCTGGCCATTTCTCGACAACAACCGGTACAGCGCAAGTCCTGCATAGAACCGATGTGATGTGGTGTCTGCTTCAGTGTTGCCAAGTTGCTTGAGAAGATCCGGTTGTGCCGTCATGGGAAGGCGATTGATGACCGACAGCCTGTACATGGCGTCAGAGGCGTCCGGGCGCAGCTCGACCACCTGGTTGAACCATGTCTCCGCGGCATCGAAGTCACCGTCCTGGACGGCAAGTGTGCCCGACAGCATTGCGCCTGAGTGACGCGATGCTTTATGGCGCAGGAGTAGTTCCGCGACCTGCCGGGTGCGTTCATGCAAGGCGCCTGCCTGATAACAGTCGGCCAGCAATTCGAGAGCCGTTATGCAGGCCGGATCGTCCCGATCAAACGAGGACAGGACACTGCCCATGTCCAGCGTTTCCTCCATCAACCTGATGTGGCGGGCAACCTGGCTCGACCTTGCATGGCTGTTCAACGCGCGCAGGAATTCCATGTGTCCGGCAAGATAGTCGCGGTGGGCCCGCACGACGGACGACAGTAGGGGCAGCGCGCGTTGCGGCTGTTCAAGTTGCAGCAAAGCCTGGGCCAGGACTGTTTGTACTTCTGCATCCCCGGGCAGCTTTTGTGCTGCCTGTTCGAGATGGGGCAATGCCCGGCCGGCGTCGCCTTGCGACAACAACACCTCTCCGAGCCCAAAATACGCCTCGGCATAGCCGGGGTCCAGCCGGAGAGCCTCACGAAACGCCGCAGCCGCGCGGTCATGATGGCCAGCTGCGCGGCATACCTCGGCAAGGTTGTAATGGGCATTGGATGATGCAGGTGCAAGCTTCACGGCGTCCTGCAAGGTAGGCAGTGCGTATTTGAACAAACCCATCTGCGCTTCAAGTACGCCGAGTTCCAGCGCAACACCGGGTGCGCGCGGTGTCAGCCTGCGGACTTGCTGATACAGTTTTCGGGCCCGTTGCAACTTGCCTTTCGCCTGAAGTGCGCGCGCTTCGGTCCATAGGTTTTCAGGAGAAGATGGTGGCATTACCGGGACATCTTTTCATAGTCTGAAATCAGGTCGGCAAGTGCTGTGGCAACAGGTGCAAGTTGTGGACGATACGACTGCCACTTGCCGAGCGATGATTTGTATAGCGGTGCGCGGACCTGTGCCATCGATGCTGTGCGAACCAGTGTCTGCGACGTGTGGAAACTCAGACATTCATCACTCCACTCCAGCCCGGCGTGCGCGATGATCTTGCGCGTTTCGACCTCAGGGTTCGAGACAATGTCTTCGTATCGGACCGCAAGGATGCGGTCAGGAAAACGGTTCTGCCATATGGACATGATGTGTTCGGAAAATTGAAGGCGACGAACAAGGGACTCCGGCGAATAGGTGAACGTGAGGGCGTTGGTTCCAAACATTTCGCGATATGCTGACCAGAAAATGTCCATTGGATGCCGTTTCAGAAACACAAACCGGGCCTTGGGAAACATCAACATGGCGAGGCCGGCATGAAGCACAGTGGAAATTGATTTGTCGACGATCCGGGCCTTGCCGGCGTCTGTTGTGGGTATGGCGGCAAGCCATGCTTCAGCGCAGCGGTTGATATCGCGTGACTGCAGCGAAACCAGCGATTGCTTCAGTGAAGGGATCAATTCCAGTTCGCCAAGGGAAGTCGCATTGGGATGGCTTGCGATGATCTGCTCCACCAAGGTCGTGCCCGAGCGCGGCAAACCACTTACAAACACCGGCTGGTGCGAGGAATGACCGGCAGGTGCAAGCTGGGCCAGGCGGGCTTTGGTGAAGTGGTCAGCTATGCCCAACGCCATCTTTTCCAGTTGCTGATCGCTTGGAGGGCTCTGGGACGCGACCTCCCGGTTTGCGACCTCTATTGCCTGAAAGGCATCAGTGAAACTGCCGGTTCGTTCGTGTGCCAGACCAAGGGCAAAATTCAGCCGTGCGCGATCTTCCGATGTCAGGCCGGTGCTGTCTGAAGCAGCCAGAATGGCGCCGATCTGTTTGGCCTGTTCGCCCGGGTCGAAATCGGTTGCGAAATTCTTGGCGATGAACAGGCGCAATGATGCATTGCCGGGGGTTGCCAGCATCGCGTCTTCTATCAGTTCACGCGCTTGTGCGCTGCGCCCGCGCACCAACAGGGCTCCTGCCTTGAGAACAGGCAGGTCGGGCAGGGGCTGTGTGATGGCGTCGAATGAAGCCAGGCAGTCTTCAAGGTTCCCGGCCCTGTCGTGCAGGCTGGCCAGTTGAGCCAGATCGGCAGGTGTCTTTGATTTGCGGGCAACCGGAGCCAGGATGGCGGCTGCTTGTGCCGGTCGGCGCAACGCATCAAGTGTAGCAGCCAGTTGTCTGGCAATGGTGTGATCTTCAGGTGTCAGGTCGTGGGCCAGTTGTATTGCATCGAATGCATCGAGATGGCGCTGTGCGGAGGTGTGGGCACGTGCAGAAAGCACAAGTGCCGGCACCAGTCCGGGGTGCCGGGACAGAATCTGTTTCAGCAGTTGGCAGGAACGGTCATGATCACCGGCAAGCGTCAGCAATTCGGCCTGAAGCAGCGCAATTTCTACGTTGGCCGGTTCTTGTTGCTGCAGTTGCTGAAGCTGAACGGCGGCTTCCTGCAGCATGTTTTTGCGCAACAACAGTCTGATGGCGGAGATACCGCTGCGCACACGGTTGTTGCGGGAAGCAGGAAGGCGGAGCAGGGCCTTTGGCGGAGGATAGGTCATGGCGCTATCACCTAATCACGCGCACCTGCAAACGCAATAGCAAGGCACCGGGCAATGATATCTATGTGTCTGCATGAGGTGACATAAATGAGTAAACAAATGAAAACCGGCCCGAAGAAAACCCCGG
>JBDNEZ010000435.1:0-7112 GCA_041690095.1 Anderseniella sp. | reverse complement strand
CCGGCGATTTCGTCAACAACGCGGCGGCGGAGAGTGCGCGCCGGACGACCGGGCGCCTGACAACCGCGAGTCCATTGCTGGCCGGTCTCGTCGGAGACGGAAAGCTCAAGATCACCGCTGCGATCTATGATCTTGAATCCGGCGAAGTGCGCTACGTTGATTGAGTTGGTCTTCGCTTAATGATGCACGCGCGTCGCCATCCAGTGCGCCAAAAGCCTTGTGGGTCGGCCGTAAAAATCGCGAAAAATTTCCAGCCAATGATCGGGCGAGCGGTATCTGAAGCTAAAATCCCGTTCGATGATCCTGATGTCTGAACTGGCACTGCTGAAAAGCTCTTCAAGCCGGGATTTGGTGCCCCACATGGCTGGAGACTGAATACCGGCTGGTGGCTCGGCAGGATATCATGACCCGGACCTGACGGCCTCGACATGTGCGGCAAAGGCCGGATCTGCCATCAGCGTTTTGCAGCGTGCAAAGCGGCCGTCGGCGTAGGCGCGAAAGTCGTCTACGGGGTTTTTGTTGGCCAACTGAATCAGGCCCCAAAGCGTCCACAGCAGGTCGCACATTGCCTTGTAAATCACCACGCGACCGAGTTCTGCAGGTGTTGCGGTGCGACCGAAATAGGCACTCAGCATCGCTTCGTCCTGTGCGGCGTTGAACTCGCCTTCAACGGATAAATCCCCCAGGTCCCACATCGGATCGTTCATGCCGGAATATTCCCAGTCCACGATCCACATCCGGTCCTGCGTATCGAGAAAGTTTTCACACAAGGGGTCGCAATGACATGGTGCCAATTCTGTCGGATGGGCTGCCAACGCTGCCCGCACGGTTTCGGCTTCAGCTACCACGTCATGATAACCTTCAGGCAAAGCCACATCCTTGGTGGACAGTATCCCCAGATAGTCATCGATCATCTGGAACAGGTCGAAGTGAAACGGAAATACCGCGCCTGAGGTATGCAGCTTGCGGAAGGCCTGGCCAGCGCGTGCCGGGGCTCCGCTGCGGGTGCGGAATGCTTGCGGGCTCATGGTCTCGGTTTCGTCGATAAACCGGGTGACCATCAGACCGCTGTCTGCATCGGCATACAGAACTTCCGGTGATACGCCGGCTCTTGCGGCCTCTTCGGCTGCCACTGCCTCATTGGCCCGGTCAATGTATTCTTCGGTACCTTTGCCGGGTACCCGCAGGCAATGTGTGCCGACCCGGAAGACAAGGTTGGTTAGTCCGCCCAGTCGTTCAATTGATCCGGAATAATCTTTCAGAATAGGGATGCTTGCCATGGCAGTGTGGGCTTCGGTCAGGTCATCGGTCATTGCGGCATCCTCAAGGGGACGGTTTACTGATTGGAGCACTTGATTATCATGGCGCGGCAATTGCGCAAATGCCACGGAGAATTCGATGACACATCCAGGACACGATGGACACCTCGGGGCTGTCTATGACGCCAAAAAACCGGAAGAAGTTGCCGGCCTCTATGATCGCTGGGCGGAAACCTATGATGCCGACATGGCTGTGGCAGGTTATCGGCATCCGGCAATCTGCCTGGCGCTTTTGTCCCGATACCTGCCGCGCGGTGCTGAACCTCTGCTGGATGCCGGGGCCGGCACGGGTCTGGTTGGCGAGTGGCTGGGATTTATGGGTTACCCGCGTGTCGAGGCGCTGGATATCTCCGTTGGCATGCTGGCCGTTGCCAGAAAGAAGGGCATTTACAGCGCTGTCCATCAACTGGCGCTCGGCGGCCCGCTGCCATTTGCAGATGACACGTATGCCGGGGTCATATCGGCAGGCGTCTTCACCACGGGACATGTCGGCGCACATGGCGTTGATGAACTGATCCGCATCTGCCGGCCCGGCGGCGTGATTGTGCTCACCGTAAAGGAAACGCTGTGGTCGGCGGAGTTTGCCGGTCATGTATCTGACTTGCAGGCTGTTGAGAAAGTGACGCTGATAGAACAGACCGTGCCTTACGTTTCCATGCCGGGAGAGGCAGCAACCATTCCGAGCCGGGGCGTTGTGATACGGGTTTGCTGATAGCCTCTTGCCTGATTTTGTTTCATTTGCTGCGTCATTGACACCCAAAGTCAATAATCATTCCACACAGTGAAGATTCATTTGACTCTGCTTGGCGAGGAGTTCCAGACTTCGTGACGTTGACATAGTAAAGGCGCCGCTTGCATGGGTTGGTGGCGCTTGTCAGGTGAGAGGAAGTGTAATTATGAGCATGGGGAAAATCGTTCGCGGCGCACTGGCGTCATCATTGTTGGCCGTTGCCATGGCGACAGCAAGCATCCAGGTGCAGGCCGCTGAGCCTGAATCCAATGACCCGATCAAGATTGCGCTGTTCGACTGGACCAGTGTGAATCTGAATGCCAAGATTCTCGGCACCGTCCTCGAGAGACTTGGTTACACGGTCGAATATCCAACCGGAGATTACCTGTCGAGCCTGTCCACCGGTCTGACCAATGGCGACCTGACGCTCGGCATGGAGTTTTGGGACACAACTGCCGGGGAAGCCATGAAGGCTTCTGATGCAACCGGCCAGACCGAACGTCTTGGCGCTCTTGGCCCCAAGGCCAAGGAAGAATGGTGGTATCCTGAGTACATGAAGGAAAAATGCCCGGGGCTGCCCAATTGGGAAGCGCTGAAGGATCCCAAATGCGCAGAAGCATTTTCCACTGCCGAAACGGCCCCGAAAGGCCGCTACCTTGGCGGTCCGGTGACATGGGAAGGCTTTGACGACGAACGCGTTGTATCGCTTGATCTGCCATTCACCGTCGTGCATGCAGGCACCGACGGTGCGATGTTTGCCGAACTTGAATCCGCCTATCAGCGCAAGGCACCAATCATGCTGTGGATCTATTCTCCACACTGGGCACCTGCCAAGTACAAGGGCGAATGGGTCGAGTTTCCTGAATATACCGCCGAATGTTATACCGATCCGAAGTGGGGCATGAACACGGACATGGCGTATGACTGCGGCAAGCCGTTTGGTGAAATCTGGAAATACGCATGGGCAGGCATGAAGGACAAATGGCCGGTCGCTTACAAGGTTGCCAAGAGCTACCAGGTGTCTTCAGACGAACTCAATGCCATGAGCGGCGAGGTTGATCTCGACGGCAAGTCCATCGAGGATGTTGCGGCCGCCTGGGTCGATGCCAATGAAGCCAAATGGAAGGCATGGGCCAACTGAGGCTGAACAACTTAACGGCTGCCCGGTCCGGCGAAATTCCGGATCGGGCAACGCTTTATAGACAGACGGCAGCACAGGATATCATACGCATGGCACGGCATTCTCCAGACCAACGGGGGAATACAGCTTCCAATGGAGATACGCATCGCCCGGTCAAACTGGCGTGTCGCAATGTCTGGAAGGTGTTCGGTTCCGGTGCGGACGAATTCATTGCTCAGCGCGGCGGCAGCGCCAGCACGTCGGATCTGGCATCAGCCAACCTGATCGGGGCGGTTCGCGGCGCTGATCTGGAAGTGCGCCAGGGTGAGATTTTCATCATCATGGGACTGTCGGGGTCAGGCAAGTCCACACTGGTGCGCTGCATGTCCCGGCTGATCGAGCCGACTTACGGCAAGGTGGAGTTTGAAGGCAAGGACCTGCTGTCCATTTCAACCGAAGAACTTATAGAAATGCGCAGCCACCGTATGGGGATGGTGTTTCAACACTTCGCACTGCTGCCGCATTTGTCGGTTTTGAACAACATTGCCTTTCCGCTGGCGATCCAGGGCATGGACCGCTCAAAGCGTGAAGCGCGCGCCCGCGAAATGATTGATCTTGTCGGGCTCGATGGCCGTGAACATTTCTATCCGCGTGAACTGTCCGGCGGTCAGCAACAGCGTGTCGGCATTGCCCGCAGTCTGGCAACCAACCCCGAGATATGGTTCCTGGATGAACCGTTTTCTGCGCTTGACCCGTTGATACGGCGCGAGATGCAGGATGAATTGATCCGCCTGCAAGGCGTATTGAAAAAGACAATCGTATTCATCACCCACGATTTCGATGAAGCGATCCGTCTGGCAGACCGTATTGCCATCATGAAGGACGGCGAGATCATACAGGTCGGGACGCCGGAACAGCTGGTCACCAACCCGGCCACCGATTATGTGGCGGAATTCACCCGTGATGTGCAACGCGCCAAGGTCATGTCTGCCAGAAGCCTGATGCAGAAACCCGGCAGGGCAAAATGTGCCGGCTCAGTGGCACCGGATGCCAAGATTTCCAGTTTTTCCGCGGAGATCGTATCTGCCGGCAAACCGTTTTCCGTCGTCAACGGTTCCGGCAAGCCAATTGGTGAAGTCCACCCGGAGGCAGTCATAGACCTGCTTGCCGGGATTGACCGGAGCACCGCAGGCTCGTGAGTTCCTTAGCGCAAACCGATCACCGTAGTTCAAGCCGGCCTCTCAGCAATTGGGGCATGGTGTGGATCGCCGCTCTGACACTGGTACTGGGACTGCACTATGCGCGTGACGTCTTGCCGGCCGCTGTTGAATATCCCGCCGGCGCTGTCATCCCGTTTTCGGACTGGATCAGTGCCATCATGACCTGGCTGAAGGTCAATCTGACCTGGTTCACCCGGTCAATTACAGCCGTGTTGGATGTGCCCTTGGGCTTTGCGCTGAAATTGCTGGCGAAGGGATTCAAGTTCGGATATGGCGCGGAAGCATGGACCTTGCCGCGGCTGTCCTGGGTTGGAGTCGTGATCGTGGCTTTTCTGGCGGGTCGTGCCGCCGGAGGTCTTCGATTGGGCCTGCTGACCGGCGGTTGTTTTCTGTACGTCGCGCTGTTTGGCAAATGGACCAGTTCCATGCTGACGCTGGGCCTGATAGGTATTGCCGTGCCGTTTTGTATCGTGACCGGCCTGTTTGTCGGCATCTGGGCCTGGCGCAAACCCTGGGCTGAGCGCTTCGTGATTTCACCGGCACTGGACCTGATGCAGACAATGCCGACGTTTGCCTACCTGATCCCGATGTTGCTGCTGTTTGGCAACTCGCCTGTGTCCGCGATGATTGCCACTGCCATTTTCGCGACGCCACCCATGGTGCGTGCCACCATGCTGGGGTTGTCCCGGACACCATCGGAAATTTCGGATTTCAGCGAAATGGCCGGTTGCACGGCGCGCCAGAAACTGTGGCGTGTGCTGCTTCCGTCGGCGCGTCCGACACTGATGGTCGGGGTCAACCAGGTAATCATGCTGGCACTCAACATGGTGATTATTTCCTCGATGATCGGAGCCGGCGGCCTGGGCTATGATGTGCTGCTTGCGTTGCGTGCGCTCAAAGTCGGCAATGCCATGGAGGCGGGCCTGGCGATTGTTGCCATCGCGATTGCGCTGGACCGGGTAAGCCAGGCGATGGCTGCCAAGCAGGCGCGTGGCCATGTGCATCGCGACCTGGATGAGCGCAGCCTGTACCAGCGCTATCCGAACCTGATACTGGCGATTGCGGCGCTGCTGGTGACCACGGTTTTGTCTCTGGCCGTACCGGCATTTGCCAAAGTGCCGGCCGAGATCACCATCTCGACAGCGCGCGCCTGGAAAGATGCCGTGACCTGGGTGACAATAAACTGGTTTGATGTAATCGAGGCGTTCCGCGTCACGCTCATTCTCTATGTGCTGAACCCGCTGCGCGCATTCTTCGAGGGCTTTCCGTGGGCAGGTGCGGTGTTCTTGCTGGGCTTGGCGGGGTTCCAGCTTGGCGGTTGGCGGCTGGCAGCAACAGTTGCCGTCTTGACCACATTCTGTGCGGTAACCGGATTGTGGGAAAAGACCATGGCGACCGTCTATCTGGTTGGTATTTCCGCCTTTATCGCATGCCTGATCGGGATTCCATTGGGACTGATGGCTTCACGCAGCGACCGCTTCGACCGCTTCCTGACACCAATCATTGATACGCTTCAGACCCTGCCGTCGTTCTGTTTCATCATTCCGGTGGTAATGTTGTTCCGCATCGGTGATGTGTCGGCGATGATTGCAACGGTTGCTTTTGCCGTTGTGCCGGCCATCCGCTATACCAATCATGGCATTCGCCAGGTTCCGACAGCCCTTATTGAAGCGGCAAAGGTGTCCGGATGCACCAGAACGCAGACCTTTTTCAGGGTGCAGTTGCCGGTTGCTCTGCCGGAAGTCATGCTGGGTATCAACCAGACCATCCTGATGGCCCTGGCCATGATCATCATCTGTGCGATGATCGGCACGCGCGATCTCGGACAGGAAGTCTTCATTGCCCTGTCCAAGGCCAATGCCGGGCGCGGCATTGTTGCCGGGCTTGCCATCGCCTTCATCGGCATTATCGCCGATCGCCTGTTTTATGCCTGGAGCGCACGCACGCGCGCCAGGCTTGGTTGATCCAATGACCCAGGTCGCGTCGCAGGAAGGTCGAATACAGGCATTGCCAATCTGGCAGGGAAGCGTTGACGTGTCGCCGCTGCATGGGGGCTTGAGCAACGAGAGTTTCGTTGTCGTCGATGCAGGCGAACGCTATGTCGTTCGTTTTGGCCGGGATTTTCCTTTTCATCATGTCAGCCGAGACCGCGAGGTCATTGCGACGCGTGCAGCTCACGCGGCAGGCTTCGCCCCGGAACTGGTGCACGCCGAACCCGGCGTGATGGTATCACGGTTTATCGACGGCAAGACCTTTGGCGAGGCGGATGTTCGCGACAATAGCGAGAAAGTTGCCGAACTTTTGCGGCGCTTTCACCAAACCATGGCTCCCCACATAAGTGGTGCGGGGTTTATCTTCTGGGTGTTCCACGTCATTCGCGACTACGCCAAGACGCTTGCTGCCGGCGGCAGTCGGATGAGGGGAGAGTTACCGCGTTATCTGCAACTCGCCGATGTGCTGGAACAGGCGCAGGTGGCGCTGCCCATCGTCTACGGCCATCATGACCTGCTGCCCGCCAATTTCATTGATGACGGCTCACGCCTGTGGTTGATCGACTTTGAGTATGCTGGCTTCGGCACGGCCATGTTTGATCTGGCCGGCGCAACCTCAAACGCCGGCTTCGGAAGCGATCTGACCAGGGAGTTTCTCACCTGTTATCTGGCTGAAACACCGACGCCGCATTTCATGCAAAGCCATGCTGCCATGCAGTGCGCATCGCTGTT
>JBDNEZ010000434.1:0-3561 GCA_041690095.1 Anderseniella sp. | reverse complement strand
TTCAACGACAGGCGGAAGTCCAGATTGCCTTCAACCCAATATTCATCCAAAGCTGTTCGAAGGTCACTCTGCAGCAACGGATTATCGGCAAGCAGCAACATCGACCAGGAAACTGTTGCAGCGGAGGTTTCGCTTCCTGCACCCAGCAAAAACAGAACCTCCTGCTCAAGCGTAGCCGAGACTTCCGGTTTGGCAGTGGCAGCGCCTATTCGCTTGAAAAACTTGTTGTTTTGAGCGCCCTGCGGCAAGTTGGAAAATCTTTTCAGCCACCTCAGACGCAAGTTTCCCAATTCACGAAACTCCTCAACACCGTGTTGACGAGCAAAGCTGCCGGAATAGGGAGTGTTGACCTTGATAAACCTCGTGAACTCGGAAACGTCACTTACCACGTCCGGCCCAAGTACAGAGAGATCCATCTCGAACACCACTTCGGACAAGACACGTGCAGTGATTTCCTCGACAATCAAATGGTCGATCCTCGGCACGTCTTCATCCTGAGCGTTGGTCAGGGTTTCAACTGCAGCCTTTGCATGCTTGAGCGCAGCTTCACACACGCTGACAATGTTGATATTGGCCAGAACGGGCTGAGAAGCACGCAACAACACTTCCCACGGATACCCGTTTTCGGTGAGCCGGGAGTGTCCCGCTACCTGGACCATATTATTCATGTCCTTGGGGAAATCCTCGGGGTTTTCCAGAATGGTTTTGGCAAGTGCAGCAGATTGTACGAGAAATACACGTTCACCGCCGAGTTCTGTCCAGAAGTCATCGCCGGGCCGGTTCCGTGCATGCTGAAACAGCAGGTTGCATAATTCGCTGGTCATCAGGTCAGCCTGCCACTTCGGGCCGCAGGCAAGTTAAGTTGACTTCTTGTTTGCAATGATTTTTGCAAGGTCAGCAACTGTTTGGAGCTGCAATATATCTATTGGGTTTACAGGCTGACCTGTAGACTCTTCCACTTCAAGCATTATGGTTTCGAAAGCCAGGCTGTCGATGGGCTTTATTTCGGCGATGACATCGTCATCTTCAATAGAGTCAGGGTTGACGAACAGACATTTCGCCAGAATGTTTTTCGCTTCATCAATGCTCAAAGACATGCGTACCTCGTCCCGCGCCAGATGGAAGCTGTGATCAACCTGAGGTTGGATTCGAGGCCGGCGATTCCAGCACGATCCTGGTCAGAAGTGGAATGCAAATCCGCCACGTATAGTCGCGATTTCTCCGTCGGTACCTGATGGTCCAAAGGGATTGTCAAGGTCGAAGCCCATGTACAGAAACTCAAGCTTCACACTCATATCCTCGGTGACCAACTGTTCGACACCCGCACCGACCGCATATCCAAGCTCCAGGTCGACAGACGGCGCTCCATCAGTTGGCGAGAAATCAGCCAAAGCCAACCCGCCTGTCACGAACAGAAGTGTGCGATCGTGGACGAAACCGATACGTGCACGCAGACTGCCAAATGCATCCAGTTCATAAGGCGAATTCTTTTTTCCAGTGCTGATTTCATCAAACGCGGCATTGTAATCGCCTTCAATGCCGGCCAGCCAATATTCACTGATCATCTGGTTGTAGCCGACATAGCCGCCTGCCGTGAAACCTTTACCAGTTCCTGTGTCATCAGGGAAAAAAGCATCAGACGGAGGGATCACTTCAGAGCTGTAATAGCCACCTTGCCCGCCGATATAAATCCCGTTCCACATGCTCGGTACATCGGCCATTTCCGCATTGGCGGTTCCTGCGAATGCACCGAGAGTCAACGCTGCGACAGTAGAACGAAGAACGAATTTCAACATGGTGTTCCCAAACCCAAATCATTACCTGATGGACAATTTACCTACCGAGCGTGATATTTCAACCATTAAGAAGTTAATGCCCCATAAAAACAAGAACTGTGACAAATAAGTCACAGTGGCCAACATCCCTGCCAGATCCACAAGGCAACTGCAGTTTTCCGGTACTGTCATGCCAGCAGGTATCGATCATACCGATGTTAACCGACATTTCCCAGACAACGCTTTAATCGAAGCCAATCATAGTCAAATCCCATCGCTGATGGACGGAATTTTGCTCTGTGGCCATCCGACAGTTTCGATTTTATGGTTTGGCCGTCGTTGGAAGCTCACGTGACCAATTTTGTCGTCATTCACACACATCTCTCCTGTCATTTTCATCATGTCGTCGATTATCCCCGCCTACGCCGGAACGGGTCTTCGTCGCAGATCATTGATCAATTCCCGGGTTTTCGGGAGTAGCCCAGCATGTTCGAGGCGACGCATGCCTCGAACCAGAAATTTCGACCATTTCCTACCGTCTGCCGCTAATCGTCAGCCTCCAGTGAATATACTGACTGTGATGTTTTTGGCACCGGCACGAAATCTGCCCGTTCGCCCTGTTTTGCAATTGGTGAGGCGATGAGCCGATAGACGACGAACAGGGCCAGGGTGCCCAGAGCAGCCGCGATGAAAACGAACAGTCCGCCGGCGCGATCATCCTGCATGAACAGCGTCGCTGTCAGCGGGCCGGCGGTTGCACCAATCGCATAGGTCAGCAACAGGCCGCTGCTGATTTCGACCATCCGCTCGTTCGGCGCGTGGTCGTTGGCGTGTGACAGGCACAGCGCATACAGCGGCACCATCAGCGCCCCGTGCATCATGGCAGTTGCAAACATCATCCACGTTGCGGCCGGTTCAGCAAACGCCATCGTCAGGCCGGTGATGACAGTGCCGGCGGCCGTGGCGGAAATGATGATACGCCGGTCCACCTTATCCGATGCCCACCCCAGCGGCCATTGCGACAGCGTTCCGCCCAGCACGAAGGCCGCCATCAGCAGCGTGACGTCCGAGATCGCCATGCCGCGTTCCTGCGCGAACACCGGTCCAAGCGACCAGAATGCGCCCTCGGCAGCGCCAACCAGCAGGCAACCGATTGCACCTGCCGGCGAAATCGTGAACAGAAACCGCAGGTCAAGTTTTGCCGTTGGTATCGGCTTCGGGGTTGTGGTCGGGGTCAGGGTCAGCGGCACGATCGAGGCGCACACCAGCATCGCGACAATTGCAAACAGCAAATCCCCCCTTGTGTCGGACAGGTTGACCATCAACTGCCCCGCCATCGTGACCACGTTGGTGACAATGATGTAGGTCGACAGAATGCGGCCCCGGTTCTGGTTGTTCGAACTGTCGTTGAGCCAGCTCTCTACCACGATGTACAGGATTGCCAGGCTGAGTCCGGTCAGCACCCGCAAGGCACCCCAGAAATACGGGTCTACCAGCATCGGGAACGCCAGGCTCAGGATTGTAAGAATCGCCGCCGCGCCCGCAAAGCAGCGCACGTGACCGACCGCCATGATGAATTTCGGCCCGAAATAGCAGCCGATCATGAAGCCGCCGAAATACGCCGTGCCCAGGAATCCGATGAGTGTTGTCGAAAACCCTTCCTGATCGGCGCGCAGCGGCAACAGCGTCTGGAACAGCCCGGTACCCGCCATCAGCAGGCCTGCGCAAATCAGCACGGTGACAATGGACAGGGTTCTGCTGAAATTCGACGGCATCGTAAAGTCTC
>JBDNEZ010000433.1:0-11130 GCA_041690095.1 Anderseniella sp. | reverse complement strand
CGGCTGCGCTCCGCTGGGGCGCACTTCGTGCGGCGGCCGGTCGGCCTTGCCTCGGCACTCACGTGCCTCGGGGGAGTATTTCACTACAACCACTGATGTGGATCCTTGGGACAAGCCCAAGGATGACAGTGTACAACAGAGATCAATCTCGCAATTGTCATCCTCGGGCTTGTCCCGGGGATCCATACCACCGCGAACGATGCATCCGTTGAAGGATGGATTCCCGTTTTCGCGGGAATGACGATGGTATGTTTGGCTGGGGTAAGTTTATCTCGCTCACGCCAGCAGCCTGCGGCTGCGCTCCGCGGGGGCGCGCTTCGTGCGACGGCCAGTCGGCCTTGCCTCGGCACTCACGTGCCTCGGGGGAGTATTTCACTACAACCAGTGCTGTGGATCCTTGGGACAAGCCCAAGGATGACAGTGTACAAAAGAGATCAATCTCGCAATTGTCATCCTCGGGCTTGTCCCGGGGATCCATGCCAGCGCGGACGATGTACCGGTTGAGAGATGGATTCCAGCCTTCGCTGAAATGACGACGGTATGTTTGGCTGGGGTAAGTTTATATCGCTCACGCAAGCAGCCTGCGGCTGCGCTCCGCGGGGGCGGGCCTGACCGGCCCGAGACCCGTCGGGTCTAGTTCCAGAGATTACCAAAAAACGTTAGTGATGCACTCCCTCCGAGGCACGTTAGTGCCGAGGCAAGGCCGACTGGCCGTCGCACGAAGTGCGCCCCCGCGGAGCGCAGCCGCAGGCTGCTGGCGTGAGCGATATCACTTTACGCACTCCGCTTCCCGCGCCGGCCTGAGTCCACTTCCTGCAGCCGGTCGGGTATGCGGATCTGGAACACTGTGCCCTGTTCAGGTCCGTCCACCAGTTGCAACTCGCCGCCGTGGGCGCGGATCAGTTCGCTGGCAATCGCCAGCCCGAGACCTGTGCCGCCCTGGCGTTGCGATCCGCGAAACGCTTCGAACAAATGCTCTTTGGCCTTTTCCGGAACACCGGGGCCATTGTCGGTTACCTCGATAATGCAGTGATTGTCCTCATGCCGCGCCCGCAACCTGACCTTGCCGCCGCTGCCGCGCGCGATTGAGGCGGCGCCCTTGTTTTCCACCGCCTCGGCTGCATTGCGCAGCAGGTTCATCAACACGCGGAACAATTGTTCCCGGTCGGCATCGGCATCCATGTCGGCTGAAACTTCATTGTAGAACACTACGTCGCTGCCGGCTTCGGTTGTGCTGTGGTCGAGCACGTCATCCACCAGGGTGCGCAGGTTGAACACCTCGCGCCGCGGCGGGGCTTCCTGTGCGCGGCCGAATTTCAATGTGTCCTGGCAAAAGCCGATGGCGCGGTCCAGCGACGCAATCAGCTTGGGCGCGAATTTCTTCACCGTCGGGTCGTCAACCATGCCCAGCCGGTCCGAGATCAGTTGCGCCGATGCCAGCATGTTGCGCAGGTCATGGCTGACTTTCGAGACCGCAAGGCCGAGCGCAGCAAGCCGGCTTTTCTGCGACAGCAGATCTGACAGTTCCGTCTGCATCTGGCGCAATTCCTGTTCCGCCGCGCCGATCTCGTCGACCCGGCCTGAAGGTGTGATGATGCGGCTGCGGTCTTCCGGGTTCAGCGCAAATGCCTGCATGTTGCCGGACAATCGTTGCACCGGGCGCACCAGAAGCCGGTTCACCACGAAGAACAGCAGCGCAGCCAGTATCAGGGCGAGGAAGATCGACAGGGTCAGGATGTTGATGGAATACTGCACCATCGCCTTGAACAGCGGTTTTTCCTCAAGCGCCATTTCAATCAGCGTTCCGCTCATGCTGGACGGCTTGTCCATCACCCCGATGACCCGGTTGCCGCGGTGATACAAGGTGGTTGCCGCGTCGTAGATGGCCATCACGGGCTGGCGTACGCGCAGGTCATAGGAGGCTTCGACCAGCGGCGGCGTGTCGGGCATCAGCACCAGTTGCCGGGCATCATCGGTCCGCACCGCCAGCACCAGTACACCGGCACGGTTCAGCAACTCCTTGCGCAGCGGCCGCGAGATTTCCTGGTTCTGCGCCGCTTCAACCGCCAGGGCCGCAATTTCCGCCGTGGCCGAGCGTTGCTTGAGCCAGTTGATGCGGAAATTGGCGATGGACGGCAAAAACACCAGCAGTTCGCCGATCATCAGAAACACGGCTGCCATCACCAAAACCTTGGCGGTCAGTTTGCGATACCATGGTGCACGCCTGCTTGACCGCGCAAAATCCCGTTTTCCCGTATCCGTACTCATATCTGCCTTTACATGATTGTCAGCAGATGCGGGTCAGCTGACGGCGGTCATCCAAAAATCTTGAGCCATCCTATGATACGCCGGACCATGGGTCTGGATGGCAGGTCGGCATAATAACTTGTTGCAGCGCGTTTGGAAACTTCGCTGAATGTCGGATATGCCGCGACCATGTCTATCATGGCCTTTATCTTTAGTCCTGATGAAATCGCCATTGCCCACGGTTGAATCAGGTCACCGGCATTGGGTGCCACAATCGAACATCCCAGGATCTCGCCCCTTGACGAAACCACAGCCTTGATCAGCCCTGTTGTGCGGCGTTCGGCGCGGGCGCGATCGTTCTCCGCGAAGTGCCAGCGCAACACCTTGTGGCCGGGGTGGCTGTCGCTCGCCTGCGCTTCGGTAAGCCCGATATGGGCAAGTTCAGGATCGGTGTACGTCACCCACGGGATGATCCTGGTTTCATTGCTGACCGGCAGACGGAACAGGATCGAGCGTATCACCAGGCCTGCCTGGTAGTTGGCAACGTGGGTAAATTGCAGCCCGCCGGCCACGTCACCGATGGCATACACCTTGCGATTGGAGCTGCGCAGGCCCTTGTCCACCTTGATGCCGCTGCGATCATACTCGATACCGGCCGCCTCAAGGTTGAGGCCGTCGACATTGGCCGCGCGCCCGGCTGCAACCAGCAGATGCGAGCCTGAGAGTTTTTCAGCCTTGCCGTCATCGCCTTGCAGGGTGATTTCGACGGACTTCGACTTTGCGGCTTTGGCAATACCGGTAATCTTCGCACCGGCCCGGATGTCGATGCCCTCGGCACGCAGGTGAGCCAGCACAATGGCGGTCAGTTCGGGGTCGTCCTTGCCAAGCGGCTGAAACGCTTCCAGAACCGTGACTTTTGCACCGAGCCGGTGATGGGCCTGGGCCATTTCCATGCCGATGGGACCGCCGCCGATGATGATCAGGTGCGCCGGCAGTCTGGTATTGTCGAAAATCGTCTCATTGGTGAAATAATTGACGCTGTCGAGACCCGGGATCGGCGGTGCAGACGGTGATGAGCCTGTTGCCACAACGATCCGGCGTGCCTTGATGCGGTTGCCGCCAGCCGCAACGGTTTCGGCGTCGACAAAGCGTGCCGTATCGCGAATAACCGTCACGCCAAGGCTTTCGAAGCGTTGCTGGCTGTCATGCGGGGCAATGCCTGCAATGACGTCCTTCACGTGCGCCATGGTGCCGGCAAAATCCACCTTGGGTGTCTGTGCCGCAATGCCGAACTCCACGCCGGACGAAAATGCGTGCGCGTGCTTGCCCGCTGCCAGCAGGGATTTCGAGGGAACGCAGCCGTAATTCAGGCAGTCGCCACCCATCTTGCCTTTTTCGATCAGCACGACTTTTTCGCCGAACTGGCTGGCCGCAGCGGCAACGCTCAGGCCGCCGGAGCCTGCGCCGATGACGCAGATATCGCAGGTGATGTCAGTCATGGAAGTGCCTTTCAGGCCGCTTTTGAGGTCCGAACATACAAGATTTTTCAACAGCAGTTCAGAAGAGGGCAGATAGACTGCTGAATTTACGTCTCTCCGCGCGTCGCCGTTTTGCGCCGGCGCAGTTTTTTGACAATGACGGGGATCACTGCAACCACGCCGAGCGCAGCAAAGGCTGCCAGCAATTGCGGGGTAACCAGCGCGCCGGCATCAAGCGCGAATTCGCAGTTGCCGGCACCGTTGTGGGCAATGCAGGACTGATAAACCGCCTTCTGTTTGATGATGATGGAGTCCAGCCCCGATCCGAGAACCGAAAAGGCGAATGTGCCCGGAATGATACCGATGAGGGTGGTGATCGCGTAAGTGCCCAGTCCGACGCCGGCGAGTGCCGGTGCAATGTTGACCAGCCAGAACGGAAACAGCGGCACCAGTCTCAGGAACAGCATGTAATGAAACGCGTCCTGCCTGAAGCCGCCGGACAGTTTTTCCATCCATGGGCCTGCACGGCTGGCGAGCGTGTCGCCAAGCGAGGTTTTGGCGGCCAGAAAAATCGCCACCGCCCCGATGGTTGCCGCAATGACAGTCAACATGCCACCCAGCAGCCAGCCGAACAGAAATCCGCCCACAATGGTCAACAGCGCTGCGCCGGGTACAGAAAACGCAACCGCGGCAATATAGATCAGCAGGTAAATCGCCGCCGCTACTACGGCATTGCCGGCAACGAACGCCATCAGCACATCACGATTGTCGGCAATGGCGGTCAGTGACAGGTAGTCGTGCAATCCCGAGGCATAAACGACGGCAATACCACCCAGCAGTATGATCAGCGGAGCCCAGCGTTTGCAGTGTGCGCCAACACCGCGCGGTCGGGCAGCGCCCGTTTCAGCGACGTTTCCAGACATTTTTTCTTGTTCTTTCTTCATCTGAATTCAGTAATACGTCGTCTTTGCGGATATGCAACCACATGACGGGTTCGTGACTTGGCCCGCACACCAATTGCCGGACCACTGGGCTTGACGCGAAGATGCGGCACTACGTGATTGGAAGAAAGGGGGGTAAACTGCTTGTGATAAGGTATTACTGAAGGTGAGAGTCGGCTCTTGCGCGGTCATCGCGCGGCTCTCGGGCGGTTGTCCGGGCCACCCAAATAGATGCAGCAGGCGAATTGACTTGTTGCTGCTACGCTCGTATAAGCGCGCAGGATTTCAGCCGGTGATCATTGCCCTGCATGCTTGACGTCATGAAGCGTCGCTGCCTGACAATACCGGAAACTTGAAGATTTTGGAGATTTTGTCATGAAACGCACGTTTCAACCCAGTAATCTTGTTCGCAAGCGTCGTCACGGCTTCCGTGCCCGCATGGCAACCGTCGGCGGCCGCAAGGTTATTGCACGCCGCCGTGCACAGGGCCGCTCCAAGCTGAGCGCCTGACAGGCCAGCCGGCTGGTTGGCCGTGATTTCCGCCGGAATGCCGGTCGGCTTTGCGCCCTTCTCGGGAACAATCTCATTGATAGAACATCTAAAGCGACGGCATGATTTTCTCGCCGCCGCTGCAGCGCTTGTGTGCGCACGCAAGGGTTGTGTTGTGCAGGCCAGAGTCCGCGATGATTCCGGTGAACCGCGTATCGGCTTTACCGTCACCCGCAAACTTGGCAATGCCGTGGTGCGAAACCGGATCAAAAGACGCTTGCGCGAAGCGGTTCGTGTCGCATCAGGACTGGACCTCAGGCGCGGGCATGACTATGTGTTCATCGGACGCGCAGCGACGCTGGCCCAGGATTTCAAGGACCTGACAGGTGACATCGTTTTTGCAACGCACAGGCTGAATGACGGCAAAGGTGATCCGCCACGTTCACGCGGCAGATCACGCGCTGGCCAGAGCCGAGCAAATGCGCGAAAGAATTAACAACGCCCAGGCGTGAACGCGGATGAGCCGTCTGATCGGCTAGAGGCAGGACCGGAAATAATGAATAGTGAAATCAAGAACTATGTTCTGGCGATTGCCTTGTCGTTGGGTGTGATCGTGCTCTGGCAGATGTATGTTGGCAAACCGGCCCAGCAGCAGGCCGCGACCCAGCAACTACAGCAGCCTGCTCAAGGCAGTCCGCAATCGGGAGACGCCGGCGTGCCGCAGGCCCCTGGTGCAGGAACCGGTGCAGGAACCGGCGCGGGCGTGCCGCAGGCCGTTCCCGGTGGAAGCGCTGTTCCAGGCGGTGCACCGGCCCTGCCGCGCGAAGCGGTCCTGCAGCAGAACGCGCGCGTTGCAATCGACACGCCGCTGGTATCCGGCAGCATCAACCTGAAAGGCGCGCGCCTCGACGATCTTCGGCTGAAGGATTATCACGAGACGGTGGATGATGCCTCGCCGACCATTGTGCTGTTGTCACCTACAGGCAGTACCGGAGCGTTTTTCACCGAACAGGGTTGGGTCGCCCCGGCCGGTCAGACCATGAAACTGCCGAATTCGCAGACCGTGTGGTCGACTTCAGGAAACTCGACGCTGACCGAGTCCCGACCGGTTACACTTCGCTGGGACAATGGCGAAGGCCTGCTGTTTGAACAGACCTTCGCGATTGATGAAAATTACATGGTGACGATCCACCAGGATGTCACCAACAACACCGATGCTGCGATCAACGTGGTTCCCTATGCCCGGGTTCAGCGTGTGGGCATTCCGAAAATTACCGGCATCTACGTGCTGCATGAAGGTCTGCTGAGTGTACTGGACGACAAGCTGGAGGAGGTGACCTACTCCGAAGCCCAAGACAACGGCACTGCCGCCTATACATCGAAGAGCACCGGCGGATGGCTCGGCATTACCGACAAGTACTGGGCAGCAGCCCTGATTCCCGATCAGAAAATGGCGTTTACCGGGGCGCTTCGTTCACTGACCATCGCAAACCAGGATGCTTTTCAGGCTGATTATATTGCGGTTGAACCGGTCAATGCGGCACCGGGAGCCAAGGCGAGCATCGAGTCGCGCGTATTTGCCGGCGCCAAGAAAAGCTACCTGATAGACAGCTATCAGGAAAAGCTGGGTATCCACAATTTCGAGCTGATTATCGACTGGGGCTGGTTCTATTTCATAACCAAGCCGCTGTTCAAGGTGCTTCACTACATCAATGAGTTGGTCGGCAATTTTGGTATCGCCATCCTGATTGTAACCGTTCTGCTGAAAGGACTGTTCTTTCCGCTGCAGAGCAAATCATACGCCTCGATGAGCAAGATGAAGAAACTTGCTCCGGAGATGGAGAAGATCAAGACCCGGTTCCCGGATGATCGTGCCAAGCAGCAGCAGGCGATGATGGAGATGTACAAGAAGGAAGCGGTCTCTCCATTGTCGGGTTGCTGGCCGATCGTGATTCAGATCCCGGTGTTCTTCGCGCTTTACAAGGTGATCTACGTCACCATCGAAATGCGCCATGCGCCGTTCTTCGGATGGCTGCAGGATCTGTCGGCGCCTGATCCGACCAGCCTGTTCAATCTGTTCGGTCTGCTGCCGTTTACGCCGCCGCAATTCCTGATGATCGGCGTGCTGCCGATTCTCATGGGCATGACCATGTGGGTGCAAATGCGTCTTAATCCGTCGCCACCGGACCCGATCCAGGCGCAGATCTTCAACTGGATGCCGTTGTTCTTCACCTTCCTGCTGGCCTCTTTCCCGGCCGGGCTGGTGCTTTACTGGACCTGGAACAACTTTTTGTCGATCCTGCAGCAATCGTTCATCATGAAAAAGCACGGTGTCGATATAAACCTGCTGGGCAACATGAAGTCCTCGCTTGGCCTGGACAAGAAAAAGGACCAGCCGGACAAATAATCCGGCTACCCTGGGTCCATCATGAGAGAGTACAAGCCGGAAGAACTTGAACGCGCGCGGTTGCTGTTTGCCGGCCAGACCGAGTTTCGCATGGGTGCAGCCAGGCTGTCGCAATTGCCGCCCGAGTATCCTCTTGAAGTGGCCTTTGCGGGCAGGTCGAATGTCGGCAAATCATCGCTGCTGAACGCACTCACCGGCCGCAAGGATATTGCCCGCACGTCCAACACGCCGGGCCGCACCCGCGAACTCAATTACTTCGAACTGGCTGACGGCGCGGTGGCCCTGGTGGATATGCCGGGCTATGGCTATGCCCGGGCAAGCAAGACCCTGGTCAAGGCATGGCAGTCGATTATCATGGGTTATCTGCAGGGCAGGCCAAACCTGCGCCGGGTGTTTGTGCTGATCGATTCACGCCACGGCATCAAGGCGATTGATCTGGCAACCCTGGATCAGCTCGACGAAGCCGCGGTCAGCTACCAGATCGTGCTGACCAAGGCGGACAAGATCAGCCAGGGTGAACGCGATGCGGTACTTGCAGCAGCCGCAAAGGCGATTGCCAAGCGCCCGGCAGCGTTTCCCGACATCATTATTACCTCATCGTCCAAAGGCTGGGGTATTCCGGAACTGCGGGCAGAAATTGCCGGCATGCGCGGCTGATCAAGCAAATTAAGGCTCCAGCTTCCGGTCTGACCTGTTTTTCTTCGAGCAACACGGGTTCAATTAAACCCGTAAAGTTGCTCTAACATTTTGAAAGCGATCAGGATGATTTTAGGGTGTAACACCCTAAAATCATCCTGATCTGGACATACAGCGGTGATCGGCTATAAGGCGGGGCTGGCACCAGAACTGTATTCTCCGGGTTTTAAAAACATCATGTCGCAAACCGATCAACCTCAGACCATCGCGCGCATCCTGTCGGAAGCGCTGCCCTTCATGCAGTTGTATGACGATCAGGTCATTGTCGTGAAGTATGGCGGCCATGCCATGATCGACCCCGATCTGTCGCGCAAGTTCGCCCGCGATATCGTCCAGATGAAACTGTCGGGCTTCAATCCGATTGTCGTGCATGGTGGCGGTCCGCAAATCGGGTCCATGCTGGAGCGCCTGAAGATCGAATCCCGGTTTGAAGACGGCCTGCGGGTTACCGACAAGGCGACCATGGAAGTGGTTGAAATGGTGCTGGCCGGATCGATCAACTCATCCGTGGTGTCGGACATCCAGGCGGCCGGCGGCAGGGCCATCGGTATTTCCGGCAAGGACGGCAATCTGTGTGTTGCCAAAAAGCTTGAACGCACCCGCCTGAATGCTGAAACCGGCCAGCAGGAGCCGGTTGACCTGGGCTTTGTCGGTGACCCGGGCAAGATCAATCCGGAAATCCTGCACACCATAATAAACTCGGAGACAGTGCCGGTGATCGCACCGATTGCGACTTCTGTCGATGGCCAGACCTATAACGTCAATGCGGACACCTTTGCAGGCGCCATTGCGGTTGCCATGCAGGCCAAGCGGCTGTTGCTGCTGACTGATGTTGCAGGTGTGCTGGACAAGGACAACAAGCTGATAGCGGAACTGACACTGGCCCGGATCGACGAGTTGAAAAGCGACGGCACCATTTCCGGCGGCATGATTCCCAAACTGGAAAGCTGTGCATCGGTTGTGCGCGGCGGTGTTGAAGGTGTCGTGATCACTGATGGCCGGGTCCCGCATTGTGTGCTGCTGGAGTTGCTGACAACACACGGCGTTGGCACCCGCATCTCCGAGCGCAAGGTTTAAGATCATGTCCGCACCCGGCTTCCAGCATGTCGAGACCTGGATATTCGACCTCGACAATACCCTGTACCCGGCATCGTGCCGCCTGTTCGACCAGATCGATGTGCGCATGGGCGCCTTCATCACCGACCTGTTCAAGGTGGACAAGGTTGAAGCGCGCCGCATTCAGAAGGATTTTTTCTACAAGTACGGAACGACGCTGCGCGGGCTGATGATCGAGCATGATATCAAGCCTGCGGCGTTCCTCGACTATGTACATGACATCGACCACTCGCCGATACCAGCCAACGGCGCGCTTGCGGCCAATCTGGAAGCGTTGCCGGGCCGCAAGCTGGTGTTCACCAATGGCACGGTTGCCCATGCAACCAATGTCATGCATCGCATTGGCATTACCCACTTGTTTGACGGTATTTTTGACATCGTGCATTCGGATTTCATTCCGAAGCCGGAGCGCGGCCCGTATGAAAAATTCATTTCCACGCATGCTGTCGACCCCGGCAGATCCGCGATGTTTGAAGACATAGCCCGCAACCTTTCGGTGCCGCATGATCTTGGCATGACGACGGTTCTGGTTCATGACGCTGCCAATGAAGACGGCAATACCATAAACCGCATCAGTGGTGACGGCGAGAGTGCGCCACACGTGCATCACAAGACGTCTGATCTGGCCGGATTTCTGGCCGGCATCAAGTTCGACTGAACTTCCCTTAATTTCCGTCCAAGCCAGGAGCGAAACAATGAGCCACGCCAATCTGAAAACCACCATCGAACATGCCTGGGAAGACCGCGACAACGTCACACCGCAAACGCAAGGGGCAGTTCGCGACGCTGTGGAAGAAGCGCTTGGCTTGCTGGATTCCGGCCAGGCCCGCGTGGCGCAAAAGGCCTCTGACGGCAACTGGACAGTTAACCAGTGGCTCAAGCAGGCCGTGCTGTTGTCGTTCAGGCTCAATGATATGGCTGCGATTGCAGGCGGGCCGGGTACGGCAACCTGGTGGGACAAGGTACCGTCCAAGTTTGAGGGCTGGGGCGATAACCAATGGCGCGCGGCCGGCTTCAGGGCTGTGCCCAACTGCACCGTGCGCCGGTCGGCCTACATCGCGCCTTCAGTGGTGCTGATGCCGTGTTTCGTCAATCTCGGGGCCTATGTGGATGAAGGCACCATGGTTGATACATGGGCAACCGTCGGGTCATGTGCACAGATCGGCAAAGGCGTGCACCTGTCCGGCGGCGTCGGCATCGGCGGTGTTCTGGAGCCGTTGCAGGCAGGTCCGGTGGTCATTGAAGACAATTGCTTCATCGGCGCGCGCTCGGAAGTTGTCGAAGGCTGCATCGTGCGTGAAGGTGCCGTGCTTGGCATGGGCGTTTATATCGGCAAGTCCACCAAGATCGTCGATCGCTCCACCGGCGAGATCATGTATGGCGAAGTGCCGCCGTATTCGGTTGTCGTGTCCGGCACCTTGCCCGGCAAGAATCTGCCCAACGGCGACCCCGGCCCGTCGCTGTACTGCGCGGTTATCGTCAAGCGCGTCGATGAGAAAACCCGCTCCAAGACGTCGATCAACGAGTTGCTGAGGGATTGATACCAATGGAACTTTTTCTGTCTATGGACGGTCGCATTGGCCGTGGCAAGTTCTGGCTCGGCTTGTTGGGGATAGTTATCGGCTATAGTGTGCTTGCCATCGTTCTGGGTGTTTCGGGAATGATGGGTGTTGATCCTGCAACCGGCATGCCCATGGGCACCGGCAACTGGATTGGAGCGGTCATCATGATGGCTATCATGATCTGGCCGTCACTG
>JBDNEZ010000432.1:0-6550 GCA_041690095.1 Anderseniella sp. | reverse complement strand
GGGGCGAGCGCACAGGTTGACCAGGAAGATGTTACGCGAGCCAGTTTGACAGGCCTCGAAAAGCACCTGGCTGTGCCTTCCGATCTGCAACCGGCACAGATAAAACGGATTTCAGCAAGCACTGAATAACCAGCTGTTCCAGTTTTTGCAGCGACTAGATCAAGATGATTTTTGGTTGAATCAACCAAAAATCATAAACAGGCCCGCCAATCAGGCGGGCCTTTCGCATTGCCGCTTATGATGAAGGTTTGCCGAACAAGGCATTGTAGAGCTTCTTGTCGCGGGAATAGATGTCTTTGCGAAACTCCACAGATCCACCTTCACCACGCCACGCAGTGGCATAGACAATGTGGACCGGTACTTTGTGTTCAAGCCTGACGCGGGTTGTCTTGCGGGATTCAACAACCTTTTGCAGCTTTTGCAGACTCCAGCCGGGCTGATCCTTCAGGATCGACACACAAAACTCCAGCGGTTTGTAAACCCGGATGCAGCCGTGGCTGAAAGCACGCTGGGTTTTGCCGAACAGGGTCTTTGCCGGCGTATCATGCAAGTAAATTGCATGGCGATTCGGCAGCATGAACTTGATGATGCCAAGAGCATTTTTTGCACCGGGTTTCTGGCGGATGGTGAAGGGAAAATCGCCGCGCGAGTAATTGTTGAAATTGACTGATGTGAATGGAATGGATCGACCACCTGACAACAGCTCAAAACTGTCATCGAGATAGCCGGGATTTGCCTGCAGCTTTGGCAGCATCTCCTTGGTTGCGATGGAATATGGTACTGTCCAGGTTGGGTTGATCTCCACATATTCAAGCTCGTCAGAAAAAATTGGCGTTTGATGGCGTTCCTTGCCGACCATTACCGGGCGAGCTTCAACAAGCGTGCCGTGTTCATAGGTATAGAGCTCAAAAGCGGCTATATTGACCATCAAATGCCGATTGCCCATGTCTCGCGGCATGTGACGCCAGCGTTCCATATTGACGATAATCTGACGCATCCGCTCATCTGCCGCGACATTGAGCATGGACAGCGATCCGGGCCCGATGATGCCGTCGGCACCGAGACCGTTGCGTTTTTGAAACTGCTCGGTCGCCAGCACCAGGTCGGCCGAATACACCATTGGGTCCTGAACTTGCCGTGGCGAAATATCACCAGATCTTTCCAGGCGCGCACGCAGCTGCAGCACTCGTGGATCACTCATGCCCGGTTTCAGCACTTCACCGCGATCAATCTTTCCCCAGCCGCCCTCGCCAGCAATGGTGCGATACTCGCGCAACAGCGATTTGAGCGCCCGGTAATGGGCATTCTGGGGTTCCACGGTGCTCAGATACTGCGATGGGTCACGCGAACTGCCGATACCCTGAAGCAATGCCAGCAGGTCCAGTTTGCGCGGTTTCTGAAAGTGATCACGGTCAATTTTGGATAGAATCACGCGCCCCGTCGACAGGTCTCCGGCATAGCCAAGAAAGAAAGCCGAATAGGCAATCTCTGCATAAGCGGCGGCCAGCGCATTTGACGGATCAATCTGGTCGCGAAGCCCAATCAGATAATCAACGGGGTAGTCTCCTCGTTTAAGTCCGTCATCATCTGCGAACTCAAGCCGTTGGATAAACGGCGTCATGCGGCTGGTGCCAACCCAGTAAATTTCTCCGCTGTTGTCGATATAGTGTTCCGTAAGCGTCTTGCGAACCCGCTGGATCGGCAAAGGCAGGCGGTCTTTGGTATTCAGTATCTGAATGATCGCCTGTCGTGTCGCAACTGCATCAGGCGCGGCATTACCCTTGGCGGCATGAACGTACCCGGTATTCAAAACCACCAGCCCGGTCAGACAGGTTATGCCGACACAGATCGCTGCTGCAAATTTCAATATCCGTGGCGACATGACATTTCCCCTTGGCGCAACTCGGGTCCAGGTAAATCCGTAAAGTTGCAGTAAAATCTTTGAAAGATAACAGTTTCATGATTTTTGGTCGATTCAACCGGAAATCATCTCGACACAGTGTAGGGGTTCGACCGGAATACATCAAACGGATGGTGTCTAATACCAGTTCTCAGTAACAGCGACTCATTTCATGGGATCATAGAGGTCCACTCGGGCAGGCACGGTGCGCAGCGCGATGCTGCTGCATCGGGCAAGCACTGCAACGCACCCGATGGACCGCTATGACCCACCCGAAGGGCCGGGCGCTGTTTCCCGCCGGCTACGTTGCGCGCCGCTTGTGGTACATGTACCACGGCGCGACACGCGCCTTGCCGGCGGAAAAAATCGCTCCGGTGAAATGGGACGCTGTTACTGAGATCCGGTATCAGTCAATCACCGTTTGTCACATTCACTTGAAGCCGGCATGAGAGGCTTTTGCGGTTGCCATCAATTGCTGTATTATTGTGGACATGATGACAATTCCAAATATGCAATTCGAACCAGCGCTGCATCTTGGGGTGTTACCTCGCAGCCAGCTTGAAAAAATGGCTGAAGCCGGACACACCTTGAAGCAGATGCTGAGGGTGCTGAACAAGTCAAGCCAGAACATGGTTGGGCAATGCCTTGCCAACCAGGGCAAGTTCTATGAACTCGATCACTACCCCAAGGGTGACGTCTATGACGACCAGACCCATTCGCAATACTACTATCACGCTCACAGACCCGGTTCGGGCGAGCATGGACACTTTCACACATTCCTGAGGGCTGCCGGTATGCCGAAAGGGGTCGAACCGGTTCCATATAAAGGCAAGGCCAAACGTCCCGAAGGCAAGGACGCATTGACGCATTTTATTGCAGTATCCATGGACCGCCCGGGCAACCCGATTGGACTGTTTACCACAAACCGCTGGGTCACTGACGAAACATTCTATGCTGCTGAAAATGTCATTGGCTTGCTCGATCATTTCGACATTGACCTGACCTATCCGTGCCTTGCAACCAACCGGGCGCTCAGCGCGGTGATACGGTTGTTCCGGCCACAGATTGAAAAACTGCTGATTGAACGCGACAAGACGGTAAAACGCTGGGCTGCCATGAAGCCGGGTATTGATGTTTATGAAGATCGTGACCTTGAGGTTACATCGACCATGGACATCAACATTGACAGGCAGATTGCAGCAGTTGAAAAGGCACTTGCCGACATTCTCAATGTGGCATGACACACCCAACCCTCGCCTTCCGGCATGCCATCACGATATTACTGTCCCTGCTGGTGCTTGCAACTGTATCACAACACGGTCATGCGCTTGAGATCGATACTGTGTTTGTGCCGGCGGGACCTTTCATACAAGGTTCCGACCGGGCCGAACGCGAGGTCGCCTACCGGCTGGACGAGGCAGCGTACGGTCATTCCATAACCCGTGAAAACAAGTGGTACGAAGCCGAACCGGCAAGATCATCTGTTGACCTGACGGCCTTTCACATCATGCGCAATCCTGTCACCAATGCACTCTATGCGCGGTTCGTCGACGCGACGCGACATCGGGCACCGGATGTGGACGAAAAAACCTGGCAAGGCTACCGACTTGTCCATCCGTATAAACGTACCAGACAGTTTGCCTGGCTGGCTGGCAAGCCGCCGAACGGGCGCGAGCAACATCCTGTTGTGTTGGTGTCGCTGGCGGATGCCATGGCATTTGCCGCATGGCTCAGCAGCAAGACCGGCAAACACTGGTCGTTACCCACCGAGCAGCAATGGGAAAAAGCGGCGCGCGGGCCGGATGGCAATTGGTTTCCGTGGGGCAATACATATGATCCGGAATTGCTGAACAGCCACGACAAGGGACCTTTCACTACCATGCCGGTCGGCAGTTTCGCCAACGGTGCCAGCTCCTACGGACTGATTGATGCTGCAGGACAGGTGTTCGAGTGGACGTCCACACCTGCGTCTGCGCAACGCAGCATCGTCAAGGGTGGGTCATGGGATGATCGCGGATGCGGTGTGTGCAGGCCTGCCGCGCGTCATTCACGACCCGATGACATAAAACACATCCTTGTCGGTTTCCGGCTGGTTCACGCGCCAGTCACGGCAAATTGAAAATACAGGCGCCGGGTTTGACCGCAACGACTGCTATCCGCCGCTAAGGTAGCAGCCTGGTTCAGTAGCCAAAACGCCATTTCGGCATAGCCCCCAAACGGAGAATACACTTATGAAAATGCACAAATCCAAACTTCTTTCAGGCGCATCAGTTCTTCCCGTCGTTCTGGGCCTGGCTGCCGGTGCCGTTGTCCTGTCTCCGATTGTCAGTGATGCGCCGGCATACGCGACCTGCAATCCATGCCAGGCAGCCAAGAAAGCTGCCTGTGGTGCCTGCAATCCATGTGCTGCAGCCAAGAAGGCTGCCTGTGGTGCCTGTAACCCATGTGCGGCAGCCAAAGCTGCATGCAATCCTTGCAACCCGTGCTCGGCAGCCAAGCAATAATACCTGCCGAGACTTCTACTTCAGACCAGGATGGACTTTGCTTACTCCACTCAAAGCCCATCCTGATTGCGTATGAATTCGTTCCAGAGGAACCGTTGACTGTTTACCAGGTCAGCGGTTTTCCATCTTCACGGCAAGTTGAGGTTTCCGCCCTTGATCGTGACTGCAATGTGTCAGTTCCGCGCATTACAGTGCCGTAATGTCGCACCGGCATCTTCAAGGAGGAAACCAATGACAACTTTTAAATCCAACCTAATGAGAAGCGCTGCCGCACTTCCGATTACGCTCGGTCTGGCCGTCGGCGTGGTTGCCGTCGCAACAGTCAGTGAACCCCGCATGGCCATTTCAGCCTGCAACCCCTGTGCTGCCAGCAAAGCTGCATGCAATCCGTGTTCAGCCGCAAAGGCGTGTAATCCCTGTAATCCATGCGCAGCTACCAAGACCTGCAATCCGTGTTCAGCCGCAAAGGCATGTAATCCCTGCAATCCATGCACAGCTACCAAGACCAGCAATCCGTGTTCAGCCGCAAAGGCCTGCAATCCGTGTTCTGCCGCAAAGGCGTGTAATCCCTGCAATCCATGCGCAGCTACCAAGGCCAGCAATCCGTGTGCAGCCGCACAGGCCAGTAATCCGTGTGCAGCCGCACAGGCCAGTAATCCGTGTGCAGCCGCACAGGCCAGTAATCCGTGTGCAGCCGCGAAGGCCTGCAATCCGTGTTCTGCAGCAAAGGCATGCAATCCCTGCAATCCATGTGCAGCGTCAGCAGGCGGCGCGGCTACGGGCTGCTACGTCCCGCGTCTGAAGACAGTTTCCGCATGCAACCCGTGCGCGGCAGCAAAGGCATGCAACCCGTGTTCAGCAGCCAAGGCCTGCAATCCGTGCGCAGCAGCAAAGGCATGCAATCCGTGCGCAGCAGCAAAGGCATGCAATCCGTGCGCAGCAGCAAAGGCATGCAATCCGTGCGCAGCAGCCAAGGCTTGCAATCCATGCAATCCGTGTGCAGCAGCCAAGGCTTGCAATCCATGCAATCCGTGTGCAGCAGCAGCAAGCGTGGAACTGACAAATGCCGAAGCGGTGGCTCTATATGATTGCCTGAAACCGGTGATGACCAAGTCCTACAAAGGCGGAAAGCACTGGGCGGCAACGAAGTGGAAAGGCTTTACGCGGGTTTCGACACAACCTTACACCAGCGCGACCCATGGTGGGCGTCAGGTCCAGAATCTGGTCAACAACATCGGTCGCGATACTTATAAAAAATTCGATGACATCAAGGTGATGCCAATCGGGTCAACAATTGCCAAACCCAGCTTTACCATCGGCAAGGACGGGCAGGCACAACTCGGACCGCTGTTCCTTATGGAAAAGATGACCAGGGGCTTCAACGCCGATACGGCTAACTGGCGATATGCCGCCATTCTGCCAGGCGGCAACACGATGGGGGTCACCAAGGCGACCAATTCCGCCGCGATGGCATTCTGCCATGAATGTCATGTGGCAGCCGAAGACAACGATTACATGTTTCTGATGCCCGACGAGTATCGCGTCAAGTAAACTGCGCTGGCAGACAACAGGTCATACCAATGGCCCCGAATATTGACTCATTTGATGGAGTCAAATCCGTTCAGCCTGGCAGGCGCGGTGCGCCGCGCGATGCCGGTGCATCGGGCAAGCGCCGCAACGCACCAGATGGACGGATTTGGCCCACCGAAGGCCGATTTCTCACGCCTGCTGGACGTCGTTATGCTCCCCTTGTGGTCAACCAGACCACCGCGAGAAGCATGCCTAGCCAGCAAACGTGACAATACGGTCAAATGGGTCAATATTCGGAGCCATTGGTATCACAGCATCCTTATCCAACCAGGGCGATGGATAGTGCTCCAAGCCAGCTTGGATTCATGAATCGGCGGAATGGAAACACTCCGCGGATTTTTCATGTGCCGTCCGGTAATAGCAGAGGAACTGGATTCAAACGTTAAGCAAAAGGAATTCCCGTTCCCATGACGAGATTACCTTGCGGTATTGCACCTGCTCTTCCTCCTTAACCGCCATGAACGCCTCAACAAAACGTTGCCCGAGCACTTTCTTCAGTGGCTTGGAGTAGTTGAGCTTGTTCATCGCATCATCAAGATTGATCGGCAGGGAATGC
>JBDNEZ010000431.1:0-3856 GCA_041690095.1 Anderseniella sp. | reverse complement strand
GGTATCGTCATTGCGGTCATAACCAACGATCACGCCGGGACGCAGGGCCAGCACGTTGTTGCCATCATTCCATTGTTCGCGGGCGCGTTCTTCTTCGGTGTTGCCACCGGTCGGCACGATCTGGAGCTTCTTGTAGCCAAGCACTTCGGCAACAATGTCAAAGATCGGGCGCGGATCCCGGCGGAACGTCAATGGCACCTTGCCCTCTGCCGGACGGATGTCATAGCAGATCAACTCATCCGCGACTTCCTTGAAGGTCGTGACCACGTCACCGCCGCACAAGGTGAATATCGTATCAAGGTGCATGGCAGCACGGGATTTCGGAATGGCGAATGCCAGCACCCGATCCACAATGCCTTTGTCAAACAATGCCTCTGCCAGTTGCCCAATGCCCTGCGGCGAGGAGCGTTCGCCCATACCGACCAGAACCGTCCGATTGCCGATCGGCATGACGTCGCCACCTTCCAGCGTCGCCAACCCGTGATCCCTTGTCGGGTCGCCCCAGTGGATGGTCACCTTTCCGGCGAATTTCGGGTGGAACTTGTAGATCGCGGTATTCAGCAGGGTTTCGGGTCGGCGCGCCGCCCAGTGCATCGGGTTGACTGTCACACCGTCATAAATCCAGGCGGAGTTGTCTCGGGTGAAAAGCGCGTTGGGCAGCGGGGGCAGGATAAATCCATGATGACCAAGATAGCCTCCAAACAGCCCGGTTGGCTTGAACGGCAGATCATCGATTGCCAGGCCGCCCAGCAGATGTTCGGCCAGTTTTTCTGCAGGGAGTTTGTCCATCCAGTTGCGCAGTTCGGATGTCATGCCAACACCAATTTGGTCCGGTACAATCCGGTGATTCAGCACCCAGGCGCGGCCTTGGGCCGTGTCCAGCGTTTCGGCTAAAAGGTCGTTTACATCCAGAACCTCGACGCCTTCATCGCGCATCAGTTTGGCGAAAACATCATGATCCTTTTGCGCCTGCTTGACCCAGAACACATCGTCAAACAGCAGTTCCTCACGGTTCGTTGGCGTCAGGCGGCGATGGGCTCGACCGGGGCGACAGACAATCACCTGCCGCAGTTCTCCTGTTTCGGAATGCACACCAAGTGAATTCGCCATGCTAATTTCCTTCAATATTCCTTGAAATAAATTGTGACTTTCAAGCCATTGCGCCGAGGCTGAGGGCGGCCATGACGAGAACGGTCAGCACCACCAGCAATGGCCAGATGAAGCGCAGCCACTTATCGTAAGACACCCGACCAATTGCGAGACCGCCAACGACGACGGCTGACGTCGGTGTGATCAGATTCACGATACCGGCTGCAGATTGAAACGCCGTCACAACGAGATCGCGCCCGACGCCGGAAAAATCTCCCAGGGGTGCCAGGATCGGCATACTCAAGACTGCCAGCCCAGAGGTTGACGGGACGAAAAACGACATCAAAACCTCGACCCAGTAGACCGCATTGATGAAGGCAATTTTCGAGTAGCCCTGCACGGCCTGTGCCGACCAGTTCAGAATAGTGTCGGTGATATGACCTGCATCCATAACGACGACAATGCCGCGGGCGATGCCGATGATCAGCGCAACGCCCAGAAGATCGCGGGCGCCATTGACGAAAGCGTCAGCGAACGCTTTCTCTCCAACCCAGCCAATAATGCCGATGACCAGCGATGCACCGAGAAACAGGGCAGACATCTTTGCCATCCACCAGCCTTGCGAGGACACACCCCAGATCATTATGCCGAATGTTACGGCAAACACGATCAGGATGATCTTGTGGGAAAGCGTGAAGTCACTATCTGCCGATGCGGCATGCTTCAGGAAGTGCTGTTCATTGGATGTCTTGAGTGCGGCCACGACGGATTTTTCCGGGGACTTGCGCACCCGCTCGGCGTACCACATGACATATCCGACACAAGCTACCCAGCCCAATCCGAGAATGGCGAAGCGCAGATACATGCCGGTGGTAAATGGAATGCCGGCGGCATTTGCCGCGATCGTCGTGGAGAACGGGTTGATCGTCGAGCCAAGCACGCCAATGCCTGCACCCAGCATGATAATGGCAACACCGGTCAGCGCATCATAGCCGGCAACAATCATCACCGGGATAATCAGGATATAGAAGGCAAGCGTTTCTTCGGCCATTCCGTAAGTCGTTCCGCCGGCCGCAAACAGCGCCATCAGAACTGGAATCATCCACTTTTCGCGCCCCTTCATCGCCGCCATCGCCCGCGCTATGCCGGTATTGATTGCGCCGGTGTGGTTCACAACGCCCAGAAAACCGCCGATCACCAGAACGAACAAGGAAACATCGATTGCATTCGCGGCGTTGGAGGCAGGATCATAAAATCCCGCAATCGGTGCCATCAATATGTCGACAATGCCTTGTGGCGCAGCATCGACTGCATGGTAAGTGCCGGGAACGGGTACATCCTTTCCCAACGCTGCATTCTTGACCCGGTCGAAGCTGCCGGCTGGAATGAACCATGTGAGCGCGGCCACGAATGCAATCAGTCCAAACAAAATCGTATACGCAGTGGGAAACTTCGAAGCCAATGCTTCGACTATCTCACTGCCATCGGACCCGTTACCAGGCTTTGCGTTTTGCTGGTTTGATTTCTCTGCGGCAACCATGTTGACTCTCCTCGACATTGCGCAGACTTGCAGGACGGCGCGAATACGATCTGTTCTGTCTTACGAGTTACAAGAAAACTGCCCTTTGAAATTGACCTGTGTCATAAATTGCGGCGAATTTCCCGATAATTTCGACGCAATCGAAAAAACTGCAGATTTGTTATGAAGAAGGTGTATTCACGCGCGCTCAACTTGCTTTGGCTGCTTGGTATCGGCCTTGGTTTCCTTGAATTCGATGTTGCGGACGCCCGTGAGTGCGCAGCCACGGCTGACAATTTTGAGCCGGGTGAACTGGACCCCGATAAATGGTGGACAGGACGCGTGGATCGCGGACGCTACTGGATAGACCACCGAATTGTCAGAACCGGATCCGGTGCGCTGGCAGTTCGCGTTGACAGTGGCGACAGCCATCATGCTGACGTGTCCGAGCGCGAAGAAATTCGGACCGCGCCCAAACTGCAATGCCGGTTCGGAAGCGATTTTTGGTATCGCTTCAGCTTCCGGATTGAAGGTGACGCCGCGCAAACCGGAAGCAGACGTTGGGTGATTGGCCAGTGGAAACAGCAAGGCAATGGCAGCCCATTCCTGGCTCAACGGTTCGACAACCGCGTATTCCATATTACTGTTCAGGACAACCATTGCCGGATTACGGTAGCAAGGGCACAAGGCGATCCGTTTAGTACATGGCCCAGAGGCACAGACCGGCAAGACAGCCGGGAAATTTCAATGCCGGTGGTCTCTCCGCCAGACTGCAAAACGGATATCCGGGTTCAATATGGCGTCAATGCCACACTGCCAGATCCCTATGAAAACTGGGTTGACATGACCTACCGTGTGCGGGGCGGCAGAAACGGAAAAGGGCTCGTTGAGATTTGGGCCAACGGACAATTCATCGCCCGTGTATCCGGCTCGATCGGATATGATTTCAGTGGCTACAAACAATACTTCAAGATCGGCATCTATAGAGATCCAGTACCAGGATCAGCAATAATTTACTTCGATGATTTTGCACGCGAACCATATCGCCATTAGGTGTTTAGCCCCGGACGCTCTGGAAGTTGATTTTTTTCACACCGGTCGGCAGGCGCTCTAGCAGTCTGTCGGCTTTGCCTTACCAGCAATCGACAATTGTAATTTGATCGTTGGCCTCATGCGGGTTTGAGGTTGTTCAGCCTCTTGCAGTTGTATGCGAGAGTGACGAGGGTCCATTCGAGCTTGACTTTCTGC
>JBDNEZ010000430.1:0-7664 GCA_041690095.1 Anderseniella sp. | reverse complement strand
TGGGCTGGCCGCTGGAATGGTCGGAGATCGTTATCATTTTTGTACCGATTTTCCTGCCCCTGCTCGACCAGTTCGGCGTCAATCCATACTTCTTCGCCATGCTGGTGGCCCTGAACCTGCAGACCTCGTTCCTCACGCCGCCCATGGCCATGTCGGCCTATTACCTGAAAGGCGTGCTGCGAGGCCAGATCGAGCTGATGCCAATCTTCCGTGGCATCATGCCGTATCTGGGTATCGTGATTTTCACCATGGTTTTGATGTACCAGTTCCCCGCCATCGCATTGTGGTTCCCGGACTACCTGTTTGGCGCGTACCAGAAATAACCGGGCCTGAGGAACATGAAACCAGATATGTTGTGTCAACTGACAGCCGGCGAAGCCAGACGGCAGATTGCCAAAGGCCTGATCACCTCTGAACAACTCGTCCAGGCCTGCCTGGACCGAATTGCCGAAACTGATGCCGGTATTGGCGCATGGGTGCATCTTGATGCAGAAGGCGCGCTGTTCCAGGCCCGCGAACTCGACGATCTGCGCCGCAAGGGACGGGCTCTCGGTTCGCTGCATGGCGTACCGGTCGGACTGAAGGACATATTCGACGTCAGGGGCTTGCCGACCGAATGCGGCACCCCGGCCAGAAAAGGCACAATTGCCGACATCGATTGTTGTGTGACAGCCAAACTGCGCGAAGCCGGTGCGGTCATCATGGGCAAGACGGTGACCACGGAGTTCGCATTTCTCAACCCTGCCGGCACAGCCAACCCGCACAATCTTGCCCACACGCCCGGCGGTTCATCCAGCGGGTCAGCCGCTGCCGTTGCAGCAGGGCACGTTCCGCTGGCCATCGGCAGCCAGACCAACGGATCCACCATCCGGCCGGCTTCGTTCTGCGGCATCTTCGGATACAAACCCACCCGCGGCATGATTTCGCGCACAGGCGTACTGCAGACATCCGTTACCCTTGATCAGGTCGGCGTGTTCGGCCGCTCCCTGGAAGACGTCGCCATGCTGGCAGACGCCCTGTCCGGCCATGATCCGCGTGACCCGGCAAGCATTCCCCGCCCCATGGCGGTCGCGTCAGCCGGGCTCGCCCTGCAACCGCCGGTCGAGCCCAGTATCGCCTGGCTGGACCTGCCGTTCCATGACCGGCTGTCGGATGACGCACGCGAGGGTTTTGACGACATTTTGACCGCGCTGGGCGATCGGGTAGAACGCATTGATGGCACGAAGTCGGTCGCCGCTTTGGTGGACCACCAGAAAATCGTCCACGAATATGAATTCGCCAGACATCTTGCTGGTGACCTGGAAGCCCATTGGGACGTAATCAGCGACATATTGCAACCGGCTGTGGAACGCGGTCGATCATACTCCGATGCACAGTACGCCGAAGCACTTTCCATGGTGGCAGGTGCGGAGAACTTTTTCGAGGAGTTTTTCCATGATTATGATGCAATCCTCGCGCCGTCCGCTGCCGGCGAGGCGCCCTTGAAAACAGACGGTACAGGCGACCCCGTATTCTGTACGGTGTGGACCACGGCAGGCGTGCCGTGTGTAAACCTGCCATTGCTGTCGGGAGCAACGGGTTTGCCCATAGGCGTCCAGCTGATAGGCTCCAGCGAACACGATGATCGCCTGATGACCACGGCGCAATGGCTGGTGAACACACTGGCGGGTAGTGAATAATCTGCATGGCAGCGGATGCACCTAGGAGTATAAAGTGATGGAAATGAACACGATCAGGAAAATCACCGGCCTCATCGGAGTGGGGCTGCTGTTCACTTTCATCATTGGCCTGGCCCACAGTATTTCGACCGGATTTGCCGGTTTTTGGGGTGGCCTCCCGTTCTGGGTAATCGCGATCTCGGTGCTGTCGATGGTTGCTTACGATTACTGGGACGAATGCCTGCGCAAGCGCTGACATCCGCCTATTACCGAATGGATCGATCAGCCATGTCCAAACCCGCAATCTGGATTTCCAGAAAGCTCTCCGATAATACGCAGGCCCGCGCCGCGCGTGACTATGAGGTCATACTCAACCCCGATGATGTGATCTCAAGCGCCGACGATATTGTCGCCATGAGCGCAAAAGTGGATGCAATCGTGCCGTGCCACTCTGAGATTTTTGACGCCGACGTTGTCGCCAGACTGTCTGACCGGGTCAGGATCATTGCCAATCACTCCGTCGGCGTCGACCATTGTGATCTGGCGGCATTCAAGGCCAGGGGCATTGTCGTCACCAACACACCCGACGTGTTGTCTGACGCCACTGCCGAGATCGCCATGCTGCTGATGCTGGGTGCGGCGCGCCGGGCGCCGGAAGGGGATCAGTTGGTGCGCTCGGGCAACTGGAAGACCTGGAGCCCGTCATTCATGGTCGGCACCCAGGTAACCGGCAAACGTGTCGGGATCGTCGGCATGGGTCGCGTCGGCCAGGTGATGGCGCAACGTTGCCGCGGCTTTGGCATGCAGGTGCATTACCACAACCGCTCGCGCCTGCCGGCCGATCAGGAACAAGGTGCGATGTTTCATGAAACCATCGAAACCCTGCTGCCGGTGTCGGACTTTGTGTCCCTGCACTGCCCGGCAACACCGCAGACCACCGGCCTGTTGAACGCCGAACGCCTGGCTTTATTGCCCGCCGGCGCAATAGTCATCAACACCGCCCGCGGTGCGCTGATCGTCGAGGACGATCTCATGGCCGCCATCAGGTCCGGTCACATTGCAGCAGCCGGGCTGGACTGCTTCGTCACCGAACCCGGCGGAAATCCCGGGTTTGCAGACCATCCCAACATCTTCATGCTGCCGCACATCGGCAGCGCCACACGTGAAACCCGCGATGCCATGGGTTTCAGGGCACTGGACAATCTCGACGCCTATTTCTCCGGCAAGGAGCCCCGTGACCGGCTGGTCTGAGCGTCCCGGCATAAATACCTCAACCAGTACACCGTCCGCACTGGCACTGGATCCCCGGGACAAACCCGAGGATGACAATTGCCAGATTGACCTCTTTTGTACACTGTCATCCTTGGGCTTGTCCCAAGGATCCACGTCTCTGGTCGTCGTGTTGAACTCCCCCGAGGCACGCAGTGCCGAGGCAAGGCCGACCGGCCGTCGCACGAAGTGCGCCCCAGCGGAGCGCAGCCGCAAGGCTGCTTGCGTGAGCGGAATAAAACATCAGCGCAGATGAATGCCGATGGCGAGTATGGATCCCCGGGACAAGCCCGAGGATGACAATTGCGAGATTGATCTCTTTTGTACGCTGTCATCCTTGGGCTTGTCCCAAGGATCCACGTCTCTGGTCGTCGTGTTGAACTCCCCCGAGGCACGGCACGTGCCGAGGCAAGGCCGACCGGCCGTCGCACGAAGTGCGCCCCCGCGGAGCGCAGCCGCAAGGCTGCTGGCGTGAGCGGAATAAACCCAGAATCCTCCGCACCCCGTCGCGCTGGTTATTTCTTGAACTTGATGCCGTTCAGTTCGCCGATCACGTCGGACATCATCGGCATGTGACGTTCGCCGTCGCCCTTGGCTACTGCCATCGCATAGGACTGTTTCACCGCCGGCGCCACAATGGCTGACATGCCGGATGCCTCGATCATGTTGTTGAAATAGCGCTGATCCTTCAGGCAGTTGCGGATGGCGAACTCATGCGCTTTGGGGTCACGCCCGATCACCCATTTGCTCATGTTCTCGAAATTACCGCAATACATGCCACCGGCCTTGACCACGTCATACAGCGTCTGCTGGTCAACGCCGGTCTTGATGCAGGCCGTATAGGCTTCCGCCCAGACTGCCGTGTACGACATGGCGATGAAGTTGTTGATCAGCTTGATCTTGTGGCCGCTGCCGAGCGGTCCCACGTGGATGATGTTTTCTGCCCACGTCTCGATCAGTGGGCGCAGCTGTTTCAGGGTTTTTGCGTCCGAGCCGACGAACGTGTTCAAGCGGCCTTCCGCGGCTTCCTTCGGCGTGCGTCGGAGCGGCGCGTCGATCAGCTTGACGCCGATGGCCTTCAGTTCCGCCGCAAGTGCCAGTGTCGAGGTCGGATCGGAAGTGGACGTATCAACGACGATGGTTCCTTTTGCAGCGCCGGCTGCAATGCCGGACTTGCCGCGAACCAGTTCCTCAACCTGCTGCGATGAGGACACACATATGAAGATGACATCGCTCGCCCCGGCCAGTGCGGCGGCAGTCCTGGCTTCACTGGCACCGCGCTTGACCAGGTCGGTGACCGGCTTGCGATTGTTGTGACCCATGATTGTCAGTTCATAGCCGGACTCCAGTATGTTCCTGGCCATTCCGTGGCCCATCAGGCCGACGCCGATAAATCCGACGCGTGGTTTAGTGCTCATGTCTCGGGTTTCCTTCGTTTTGAGTCTGACAATGTATGACTGTTCAGAAATGCAAGTGCAGCCTCGACAATGCTGTCGGGTTGTTCAGCTATATCCAGAGTGATGGCCGTCTCGTCTGCCCCGGGCACCTGCAGGGTGGCAAGCTGACTGTCCAGCAGGCCTGCCGGCATGAAATGACCGCGCCGTTCGATCATGCGGGCCTGCAGCACGGATTTGTGGCCGGTAAGGTGCACCAGTTGCAGGTTCTGGCCGCCCGCCCGCAACCTGTCACGATAGCTGCGCTTGAGGGCCGAGCACGACACCACGACGCACGGCATTTGTGACAACAACTGCGTCGTCTTTGCCGCTATTGCATCAAGCCATGGCTCGCGATCTGCATCATCAAGCGCAATACCGGCAGCCATTTTATCCTTGTTGGCGACAGGATGCAGTTCGTCTCCCTCGATAAACCCCGCATCAAGCCGCTCTGCCAGCATCCGGCCGATGGTTGTCTTGCCGCAACCGCATACGCCCATCACGACAACGATCATGTATCGGCCTCGTGCCACGGCCCGTGGAAGCTTTCGCCGGTGTCGCGGTGCCTGAGGCCGTGGGCCCCGAACCTGTCGCGCTGCAACTGCACCAGCGCCGTCGGCAATTGATCATCGCCGCAGGCATCCAGATAACCGAGACTTGCAGACATCACCGGGGCGGGCAGAGCCGCCGCTGCCGCTGCAATGACGCACCGGCGCAATCCATCTGCATGCTCGGATGCCAGGTCGAACAAGGCGGCAGGGTCAGCGAACCTGTCGAGCATGGCCATGCGCAGGATGGACCCCTGTCGCCATACGTTCGCTACTTCCGGCAGTTGAATTCTCCAGTCATTGTCCTGGCTTGCCACTGTCAGCAAATGCGCCCCCTGTGCCAGCGCCAGCGCCATGGCGCAAACCAGTCCGTCGTGAATGGCTTGAACAGTTAAGCCGGTTTCTGCCTCTGGCCTGTCCGGGGAAATAACACGAAGCACGTCATGCGACGAAATCTGTCGCATGGTGACAGCTGCCATGATGGACGGCACCGGCACACCGAGCTTGGCTGCTTCGGCGATGCACCAGCCGCCTGTCCCCTTTTGCCCCGCGGCATCGTCAACCAGATCGACAAGCAACTCACCCGACAAGGGATCACGGGCCTGCAGAACTTCTCCGGAAATTTCCATCAGGTAGCCGGCCAGCTTACCGCGCGACCAGGTGTCGATTTGTTCACCGGCCGCAACCGTTGTCAGTCCGGCCAGTTCAAGCAGCTGCCAGCTTTCGGCAATCGCCTGCATGATGGCGTACTCGATACCGTTGTGCGCCATCTTGACGAAGTGTCCTGCGCCGCCTTCCCCAAACCAGCCCAGACATGGTTTGCCCTCATGCCGGGCAGCCACATTGGCCAGCAACGGTTCCAGTGCAATACGCTGTTCACCGGCACACCCCAACATCAGGGAAGGTCCGTTACGCGCGCCTTCTGCACCGCCGGAGACCCCAAGACCGGCAAAGTGGATGCCGCGCTCCCGGCACAGCCTGACATTGCTCTGAGTGTCCAGGTAATTGGAGTTGCCGCCATCGATTATGATATCGCCGGCTTCCAGCAAACCGTTCAGCTGTTCGGTCAGTTCGAATACCGGCCGACCGGATTTGACCATCAACAGCACGATGCTGGGTACCGGCAGGCTGGCGACCAACGTCTCGAGCGTGTCGCACACCTCAATGCCGTCAACCTGCCAGTCGCGCGCCTGTGGCCACGGGTCCCAGACAACGCATTGATGACCGGCATCGCGAAAGTTGAGGGCAAGGTTGCGGCCCATGACACCCAGACCAATGATTGCCAGCTTCATGACGCTGCCACCCGCATTGCCGGTAATGCCCAGGCTCCCGCATTGAAGAACGCGGTTATATGCCGCTCAAGCGCCCTGCAACAGGCCTCTGTGTCTCTTGCCAGGGCAGCATCCAGAATGGCCTTGTGCTCTTCGATAATGCGCAGGCCCCTGAAACCGACGGCGCGATACTCCAGCGCAACGACTTTTCTGAACTGGTCGAAGGCGGCCTTGTGAAGATCCATGTGCAGTTGCGATTTACACCCGGAAACCAGCGCCTGATGAAATTCCCAGTCGCACTGGCGCCAGAGCTCATAATTGGTTGCTGAGCCTGATTTCATCCTGAACTCGATGTGCGCCAGACGGTGATGCGCGGCAACCAGGGCGCTTTCCCAGTCGACTCCGCTATTGGCAATGGATTGCCGGGCCCCGTCGGTTTCCAGCAGGATCCTGAACCGCGCCACCTCTTCCAGCCGCTCCGGCAACACACCGGCACTCAGCATTCCGCCCTGCACCAGCGTTGTGGTTGCATGCGGGTCCAGTATGACGGCACCACAATTGACCCGGACATCCACAAGCCCGAATACCTCCAGCGCCACAATCGCCTCACGCACCGTGGCCCGGCTGATGTCGAACTGCTGCGCCAGCTTGTTTTCCGACGGCAACCGGTCGCCGGGCTTCATGTCCTGCTCGGCCACAAAAGCCGCAATCTGGCGCGCCACGACCGCATAAAGCCGCTGGGCCTGCGGGGGTTGAGCAAGTGACTGATGCTGTTGGGATAGATTCATATTGTCAGACAATTTGTGCTTTGGCTTACCATGCGCATGTCCGATCCATGCCTGTACAAAGCAAGACTAGCCGCGTTGATGCTGGAAAGCAAATAACCAAAAACCGCTGGATTGCCTGACAATCCTATATTGCCAGCCTTCGCTATGCGCCGTATCGTTGAATACAGAGGGAGCCGGCACACCGGTAAACTCCGGCGTTCAGGCACCAACGATCTGAATTCACGCACAAATGAAACGGTCAGCCGGAAAGGCAGCCGTCCCAACGGAGGAAATGTCTATGTTCATGAAGAAAGCACTTGCCGGCGTCGCCACTGCAGCCTTGCTGGCGACCGGTCTCGGTGCCGCTGCCACGGCAGCAGAAACGAATCTGCGTATCCAGACCCACTATGCACCCGAAACAGTGTCAGGCAAGCTGGCCGGGCAATATGTCGATGACATCCAGACCATGTCGAACGGCGAAATCAAGGTGGAAATGTTCTACTCGTCTTCAGTGGTGAAGTCAGTTGAAACCTTCGATGCAGCTGCGACCGGCATTCTTGATTGCGACATGACCGGCGGCGCCTATCAGACCGGCAAGAATCCGGCGTTCCAGTTTGTCGGCGACATCATGGGCGGTTACGAAACCCCGTACCAGCAGCTGTCATGGCTGTATTATGGCGGCGGTCTTGAAGCAGCGCAGAAGCTGTACAACAAGTTC
>JBDNEZ010000429.1:0-4418 GCA_041690095.1 Anderseniella sp. | reverse complement strand
TTTCCTCATGGATCTGGATGCCGAAGTACCATGCAAGCCTCGAGTATCCGCGGTTCACGTCCACGTTCGGCTTGCGAAACAGGCAGTCTGTCAATGCGTGGATTGTTACCCTGCCAGCCATCACGCCACCTCGTTGATGCGCTCGGCAACCATCACGGCACGCAGCTCCATTGCCAGTTCGTCCGGGATGATTATCGCCTTTGGCAGGGATGCCCCGCTGGCCTTTTTTGCACGGCCAAGAACCATCTTCCCGGCAAATTCAGGATCATGCGTCTCGAATTGTTTGATGATCCACTCTGCACTTATCAGTCCGTCGTAGCCTTCGGCGCATTCGTGATTTGTCTCCTGCGTGCCGGCGTCGTAAATTTCCAGGCTCTCAGGCTCGCCGGCAACAGCTTCCGACCAGTGGACGTAACTCAGGCCGTGCTCCCTGCATATCCTGTCTATGGGTTGGATCGAGCCATAGTTGGCCTCCTGGTCAACAACCTCCCAATGCGACTGGTTCCTCAGTTGCGGGCTGTCGAAAATGTTCAGAAGGTCTTTGGCGACATCATCGACGCCTTCAAAATGGGCGAGTTCTTCGTCGTCCATGAAGTAGTGGTCGACAAGCTCTTTGGCGAGGGTGTCGAAAGCGGCCTTCGTCAGCGTGCCGGTGATCCGGACGCTTGCTCTAACGCGGTCTCCCATTATGGGTCTCCTTTTGTTGCCAGTGTTGGCGGTTAGATTTCAGTGACGCTGTCGTCCTGCAGGTCGACGCGGAAGGTCTTGTTGCCATCCGAGACGTCGAAGACATTGGCCGTCGTGTCTGGCTTTCTCATGTGACCCCATGCCTCTTTGGCAGCTGCGTGAGCATCTGTTGCCGTGACATCAATGTGCCACTCGACGTGGTAGTCTGTTTCTTCCGCAATGTTGTGCTCATGTTCGGTAAGCATCTCGTCTCCTGTTCTGCCATGTCTGGCGGTTATTAATTGTTTATGCGAGCGGCTAGTTTCCCTGCAATGATGCTGCGAGAGGCCTCAATAAGACCCTCCGATGCTCCAGACCTGACCGGGAGTTTCTTCAGGTCTGAGGCTATTTCCAGGACCTCGCTGGACTCCATGAAATGGCCGCCGGTAAAATCTGGGTCTGGCTGTGGTGTGTACGTCTTTGCCCCTCTCACTGCCGAGTGACAGTCGACGTATGGCTTGATTGGGCCGTCTGTGTAGTCGACTTGAACGTCTGCGGGGTAGACTGCATGCTGACACAGGAAGGACATGCTGGACTTGCGCAGCAGCTCGAGAGCGTTCTCCTCGTTCATTGCGTTGATCTTCACAATGCCCTTTGTGGCAAACCATCCCCACAGGTCGAACTTGAATGTTGTCAGTGCGCCTGGATGTTTCATTTCTCACCCTCCCTGACCGTTGATCTTCGCTGCGAATATGTCCGCAATGGAAAGGCTGGCCGAAACTGTCTTGTAGACAGTGTGGAAAGGTCTTGATTGCGGATGTTCCTTTTCGTATTTCCGCGTGAGCCTGCCGCACTCATACGTGATGCCTTCGTCTTGCGGGAGATATTTGGTGCTTTCAAGCCTCGCGGCTGCGGCTTTAGCATCCTTGGGTGTGCCAACGGCAATGAGGCCAATTGTGCGCTCATGCGTCTTGTCCCAGATGTGGACGCAGTGCATTTCAAAGTATCTGTCTGTTGCCATTATCCCTCTCCGTTAATGCGTTGGGCGGTCAACGCCGCGACGACGTCCTCGTGGCTAAATTCGTGGAAGGACAACTCCCATGCCTGATAGCTGACGCTTTTCTCCTTCGCGTGTTTGTGCAGTCTTTCCTGGGCGTCGATGGTGCTTGGCATGGTCGCTCCTACTCTGTGATGTGGACCGGGATGCCAAACGGCACGTTTGGGGAATTTCTCTCGAACTCGGCATCGCTTCCCCAGACTGCCCACATGCAGGGGCAGGCTGATGCTTCGCCGAAGTCGGAGACATACAGGTCCGTGAAGTAGATGACGCAGGTTGCATCGAGAATGTTCTCCGCGATAAAGCGGAAGGTGTCGGAAAACGCTGTGCCGCCTCCGCCGACCGGGTTGAGGACGATCTCGTCACCTGACGAAAACTCCTCCACGCCGCGCACTCTGGTGTCGGCATAGATGACGGTGAGATCTCCGACATTCTCGTCGAACGCAGCCTGCAATTCGGACACGAAGCCGGCAACGATCTTTGGATCGCATACCGATCCCGACGTGTCGAACACCGCAACGATGTGGCCAAGTCCGGTATTCTCCATGCCCGGCAGGTAGATGCCGTTGTGGATGTGGCGACGGTTTGGTCTCGACCACGTGCTGTCGGTCGACACGTTGCTGTCGATGAACGGACGCAGCACGGCTCGCCAGTCGACCTTTGGCTTGACCAGCTGGTCAATGAGCATCTGCAGGTGTTCCGGTATGTCGCCGCCTGCCTTTGCTCTGGTGACGGACGCAGCCTGCTGCAGCCGTGTCTGCTGTTCCTGTGACAGCCGTTCGATCTCGCCCTTGTCGTGAGATCCGGTTGCGTCGATGATGCCGCCACAGCGGCCAGGGTCAGCGCAGCCCTTGCCTTTGCCGTTGCCTTCGCCGCTCCCGTCACTGGCGCCACCCCCACCGCCGCCTTTGCCCTCATCTTCGAGCAAGTTATAGACCTGCTCTGTCGACATGCCGTCATATTGCGGGTCGAGAAGTCCGCCCTTGGGCATGGTCATGTTGAACTTGGACAGATCCAGGTTGATGACATAGTCGGCGGCCCGGTTCCACCTGTCAGGGCAGCGGGCACCGCGGCGGATGTGGTGCTCCATCGCGTTGTGCATGACCTCGTGGCACAGGACGAAGACGAGTTCCTGATCCGTGAGTTCGTCCACGAAGTCGGGGTTGACGAGAAGCCTCTCTCCATCCGTAGCCATCGTCGGATAAAGCATCTTCATCAAGTCGTCTTCCAGCTTCTCCTCACGCAGGTGCATGAGGAGATTGGCGAAGAACGGTTGGCCGATGATCAGCGATGCCTTGGCCTTGGACATCTTGGTGTTGTAGGCAGTGGGTGTCATATCAAAACATCCTGATTTTCGTTGGCGAAGTCGATAAACGCCTGGGTTGACTGGAGTGCCTTGTCACGCCGTGTGGCGTCGACAATGCACATGACGGCAAACTCAAGAGGCAGCCGTCCCATGTACTGCATGATGTTGGCCAGGTTGGTTGCCGTGGCCTTGCGGGCCAGACCGGACGAGATTGCATAGCGTGATGCTGGCTCGGCAGGCACAAGAGCGTTCATGGGTGAGCTGATGCACTCGTCCAGCTTGGGCAGGTCACGATAGACCCGGACGAACCCTTCGAACTCGGAACCGGCACCCTTGCCGACAAGCCCTGAAATCAACTCAGGGCGGATGTCTTCAGGTGCGTCGATCAGCTTGGATGCCTGCATCCATGCCCGTGGTGTAGGGAACGTCCGCAGGTCGTTTTCCATCTGGTGCAGCAATTCCGGCCGGAATCTCAGGAAGCCAGTGAGCATCGGATGGACATCGCGTTCCGTTGCATAGGAACAGAACTCGTCGAGGTCTGCATCGACGTCAATGTGGGCGAAACGGTTGGCCAGTGCTGACGGCATCTTGTTGGCCGCAGCACGGTCAGATTGGCGATTGCCGGCAGCGACGATGCGCCAGCCATCGGGCAGGGTGTACTCGCCCACCTTGCGATCGAGCACAAGGCCGAAGCAGGCGGCCTGCATTGAGGGAGACGCAGCGTTGAGCTCGTCCATGAAGAAGATGCCCTCTTTGCCGTCGCGTTCTTCGTTGGGCAGATCTGCTGGTGGCAGCCACTTGGCCTCGTTGGCATTGATGGTGGGTAGACCACGCAGATCGACTGGATCGCGAAGCAGTGCCCTGAAGTCGACGAGGCCAAGCCCGCGCTCTTTGGTGACGGCACGCACGGTGTCAGACTTGCCGACGCCAGGCGCACCCCACAGGAAAGCGGGAATGTCCATGTCGAGGTAGGTCTCAAGCACACGTGTTGCGCGGGATATTTTCATAGTCAGTCTCCTTGGTTGGCAGAATTGCCGGGTTGATTTCAGTGTAGTTGTTTAATTGCCTCTGGCTATGCGATCGGCAAAGTTTTCTGCGTTGCGGCGCCTGACTTGCTCGTCATGCGCCTGCTTCACTATGCCGTCCATGTCCGGAAAGAAGCTCGTGGAGCCGAACTCGGCCTTGTCGATGAACATGGGGATGATTTCCCAATCATAGGCCACGGCCTCGTAGAAGTCGGGATCTTTGGCCAAATTCCTCAGAAGAGCCGAGGCGTTTAGTAATCATCGCTTCGCGTTCAGATCGGGGTTTAATCTTTACGGTGTAGGTCATCGGGTTCCCCTTTTTTACTCAAATGCGACGACTAATATCGGGACGGTGATCACCCGA
>JBDNEZ010000428.1:0-7706 GCA_041690095.1 Anderseniella sp. | reverse complement strand
GGAAGTTGTAGCTGCAGAAGGCTATGAGCCCAAGGAAGTGGATGTTTCGTCTCAGGTCATTGCGATGAAGGCCTCCGGTGCTGACGCCGTGATTTGTTCGTGTGCTCCGGAACCTGCGGCCAAGTTCTACACCGAGCGGGCCAAGCTTGGATGGGACGTTCCCGTGGTGAACGTGTTCTTTGGCAAAAGCCCCAAAGTTGCAGAGTTGGCCGGCGACGATGCCGTCAACGGCGTGTATTTTTCGACCATTTTCCGGGACTTTGATTCTCCTGCTCCGCAGATTCAGGAATCCAAGAACATACTGGCCAAGTACTATCCCGAAGAACAGCCGGACGCGATTCACCTGTGGGGTATCGCAGGCAGTCAGGTGTTCACCGAAGCGCTGCGGCGCATGGGCGATGGTCCGATCACGCGTGACCGGCTTGTCGAGACACTCGAGGGCATTGACGACTGGAAGGACAGTGTTGTTCCAAGCGTCACCATTGGCGAAGGCAATGCGCCAAATCACTTCCTCATAAAGGACATGTCCTTTGTGAAATTCAACAACGGAAAATTCGAGGACTTTACACCTCCGTGGATGAAATAAACCAACCCGCGGACGGGGCCGGTCAAGGCCCCGTCCGCATCCATGAGTTCCAGGCGCCGGGGGACCGAATTGGCCAACTTCGAGTGGACGACAATTGATGATAAATATTTTTTCACACACATCCGGTTCGAGCAGCGATGCGAGCGAATTCGGCCCTAAGGACATTTCGGAGGCAATATGACAGCAACAGTTGGAAGAGCTATCCCGCCTCAACGCCAGAGAGTGCTGGATGCATTGAATTTGAAAGAGCCTGACCGTGTGCCCATTGGACTTTGGGGTACCGCCGAGGGCTACCAGCATCTGCGTGAAGGCCTGGGAATGGGCTACAACAAGGACTTCAAGAACTACCGCACCGGATCGACGACATGGACAACCGACGTTGCGTTCGAGGTAGATCTGGCGGAAAAGCTGGATGTTGATTTCCTGAGGGTTTCGATCGGACCTCCCGGAGGATCCCCGGGTTTTCGTGTGCTTGATCTGGACTCCATTCCGGTTCCGCTGCAAGTGCCTTCGCCGCCCGACGACGCCGAATTGAATATTGATGAATGGGGCGTGGTGCGTAAATGGACCCCCCACGAAAACGGCGGCTACTACGAGATGATCGGCTATCCGCTGTTTGACGCCACCAGTGCTCCGCTCAAGGAAGGGCTGGAGATATTGCGTGAGTTTCCGTGGCCGGATCCGTGGGATGAATCGACGTGGCAGGATAGCCCTGTGCCTGGTATGTCGTTGCGCGAATACTGTAAATACATCCGGGAAGAAACGCCGTTTGCCCTGATGGGGCAAGGCGGTCGCGGCGGGCTGTTCGAGCAGGCAAAATACATGGTCGGCTATGCCAAGATTTTCTCGGACTTCATTGAAAGTCCCGAATTTCTGGACGCTATGCTGATCAAGCTTGTCGATCTGGAAATCGAGCATAACAAGGCGTTTCTTGCCCAGTGCGGAGAATATATCGACTGGCTTCGCATGAGCCCCGAGGATCTGGCCTCTGAGAAGACAGCCTTCATGTCATTGCCGATGTTCGAAACCCAATTGGTTCCACACTATAAGCGCGCGACGCTGGCAACCAAGGAATTCTATCACACCAAGAATCCAAACGGGAAAATCCAGTTCCACAGTTGCGGTGCCATTCCTGAACCGTTCATGCGCCATCTTATGGACTGCGGCGTTGATGGATATGATTCGATGCCGCCCAAAGTAGCCCGGCATTCAAATCCGTCCGCGAAGAAGCGTCAGCTTGGCAAGGAAATGTTCTTTTACGGCGGCATCGATGTGCAGGAAACCCTGCCGTGGGGGACCGTCGAAGACGTTCGCAAGGAAGTGCGCCAGCGCATCTGGGAAGTGGGCCACGGAGGTGGTTTCCTGCTCAGTTCGTCGCACCGGCTGGAACATGACGTGCCGATTGAAAACACATTGGCGATGATTGAAGAAGCACATGAATATGGAAAGTATCCTTTGCCGGAAAATCCGCCCGAAGGGGCGGATGATGGCACGGATTACGAACCGTGGGATCCAAACCCGAAGAAGAAAAAACGCCGGCCGAAGCCGACGCTTGTTACTTAACAATGGGGTATCGACTCAATGCCGTTGAATATTGACACCGAAATTGAATTCGATCTGGAGGATCTCCAGTACGATTTTGATGATTCCATGGAAACGGACCGCTGGAGTGATGCGCCCGCTGAACTGAAGGAGTTGTTCCACAGATTGGAGTGGAACATTATCGATGGCGAACATGCCGACACTGTCGGATTCATCAACAAGGCGCTTGAAACCGACATCAGTGCACGAACGCTGATTTCCGGACCTATGGCCACCGGCATTGCCGAGGTAGGTCGCAGGTTCAAGATGGACGAGTATTTTCTGCCGGAAGTGATGATGTCTGCAAAGTGCATGCACGAGGCGCTCGCGCGGCTGAAGCCCCTCATCCTGGCAGAAAAGAGTGAAGAGGTCGGGACCGTTGTTATCGGGACAGTGCAGGGTGATCTTCACGACATTGGCAAGAAAATCGTTGCAATGATGTTGGAAGCTGCCGGTTTCACCGTGCATGATCTGGGTGTGACGGTTTCGCCAGAAAGGTTCGTCGAAGCGGTTCGTGAACACAAACCGCAAATTGTCGGGTTTTCGGCTCTGCTGACCACAACGATGAATATGCAGTGGGAAACCTTGAAGGTGTTCGCCGCCGAGGGACTGCGTGAAGATTTGAAAGTCTTCGTTGGCGGCGCCCCTATCAGTCAGACCTGGTGCGATAAAATTGGCGCAGATGCCTATGCCACGGATGCGCTGGTCGCCGTTGACAAGGCAAAGGCCTGCGTGACACGTCTGAAAAACCTGAAGGGCGGCGCGCCGGAGCTTCACGAAGCTATGCTGGACATCGACCGTGAACGCGAGGCCGCAAAAGCAGCAGCGGCGGAATAGCATGATCCATCCGCCAGAGGCAGCTCCCAAACCTGGCTGGGCTAGTGTTCGCACGATCAATTATGTCGTGGCGGTCCTGTTGATTGCTTTGGGGCTGGTTGGCCGAAGTCATGCTGCCATCGGCTACGCGTTGTTCCTGCTCGCATCTCTTCTGGTGTTTTCCGGTGTGGTGTTGCTGGGTATTTTCGCGCTGACCAAATGGTTTGATACCGCAACCCTGCGGCGAACCATTACCACCGCGTTCTGGATGGGGGCGTGGGCTTATATATTTTCGGTATCAAGCTTTATTGGCTACTTTGTTTATGAGGCAGCGACGGGAAACGTGCCGCTTCGCTACATCCTGTTTGGTCCGGCAATATTGGCTGCCATCGTGATCCTGGACGTCGGTATCTATCGGATCATTGTACAAAAAAACCTGCCGACATATCACCGCTTCGGTGATCTGTGGCGCCGGGACAGCCTGGATCAGGACGCACTGACGCGTACCTTGGTCGATGACGTTGTGCTGCATCGAACCCTGTTTGCAGTCAGCCCTTTTCGCTGGGTACGCCATCAGCTGATCTTCTGGGGGTTCGGGCTGATGTTTCTCGTTGAGTTGGTGGCGGTAGTGTTTCGCGAAGCGTTGCCGGCTTTCGGGTGGATTGATATTTGGCACATGCCTGAGCACCCGTTGAAACTGGCCTTTGACCTGGCTTTTGACCTGACAGGGCTCATGCTGCTGGTTGGCTGCCTGCTTGCGCTGGTTTTCCGGGTCATGGTCAACGGCAAAACAGAGCAAAAATTCACCGACACCCCAACAACCGTTTTCCTGCTTGTGGTGGCGATCAGCGGTTTCATGCTTGAAGGCGGACGACTTGGACTTGAACCTGCCGCGTCGGCCACAGCCTGGGCGTCATTTGTCGGGCTGGCCTTTGTGCCGATTTCTCCAACCGGGGCAGGGACCCTCGAGGCGTTGTGGATCTTTCACGCGATGGCGGTATGCGGGTTCATCGCCTACATTCCGCTTAAACGCATGATACATTCGTGCGCTACTCCGTTGGGGCGACTGGCGAATTCGCAGAAAAATTTGCTGGCGGCCAAAAAGGCAAAAGTTATTGCTGGGTTAAATGGCCGGTTCGGGCGGCGCTGAACCTCTACATCTCACACCAAATTTACAAAGTTGATGACAAATGCGCCGGAATGCGGCGTAATTGCCCGCATCGAAAATACATGGAGGAATCGGGCCTTTTATGCCGACATTGAAACAGCTGCTGGATGCTGAATGCCCCAGTTGCCCGGTTGGTTTGGTTCGGCAAAGCGAACTTTGCCAGAACGTTGAAGAACTCTACATCGTACCAGGTGTTGAATGGACGCTACACCATGATATCTACCGGCCCTGGCCTGGTCATAACGATCGCGTGTTTCGCTGGTTCGTTCTGGAAAATGGTGCGGCAATCGGCATTACCGGTACTGTGGATGCGCCCGACGGTGTGGCGCGGGTGCCATTCCAGAAAGCTTACCATCTCGACTGGAACCGCCTGAGGAATTGCCGGATTGTATATGAGGCGGGCAGCTTCACCAAAGCGGCGCAGATCATGAATATCACACAATCTGCAGTCAGCAGGCAGATTGGCACGTTGGAACAGGAGTTGGGCTACGATATCTTCTTTCGAAATCGCCAGGGTCTCTTGCCAACTGAGTATGGCGAGTATTTCCTGGATTCAATTCAGAAGATGTGGGATTCACTGGAACTCGGCCTGGCCCGCCTGAATGAAATGCATGAGACGCCAGTCGGGGCTCTCTCGTTGACGACGACCGAGGCCTTCGGCTCGGCATGGCTGTCATCGCGGCTCGGCAAGTTTCATGACACACATCCGTCCATCGAGGTATCGTTGTTGCTGGTGGACAATGTGATCCTGGACCTGTGCAAGAGAGAGGCGGACTGTGCAATCCGGTTCAGTAAGCCTGAACAACCCAATCTGGTATTCAAGTTCATTGATGATTTTTCATACCATATTTATGGATGCCAGGATTATCTGAAGAAAAACGGGATACCCAGGACGGTGGAAGATATCAATGCCCACCAGCTCATTGTTTATGGGGACGGTGTCGGCCAGCTGCCAATAAAAGAGCTTAACTGGTTGTCTCAATTCAATCGCCCTTCAGACTCCGGCTACGTACCGGATATTTCGATCAACAACATATACGGGATGTACAGGGCAGCCGAAAATGGATTGGGATTGACTGCGTTGCCGTTCTATTTGAGCGAGCGATCCAGCAAACTGGTCAGAGTTCTGCCGGATGTAATGGGGCCAAAAATCCCGATCTATTTTGTCTATCCGCAAGAACTTGGTCTGTCCCGTCGTATCTCGCTGCTGCGCGACTTCATAGTCGAGGAAATCCGGGCCAACTGGGGTGAACTGAGAAAACACAATATGGCTTGAAACGTATTGTCAGGGGGGGCATGTGCCCGCCGCATACTTGGGACTTCAAACCAGCCATATAGTTGGCTGAGGTGGATTTTGCGCAAAGTAGATTGTCAGTTTACACAATGAATTCAAAGGCAAAAGTAGTTTTCATGCCGTCCGGCAAACGCGGGGAGTTTCCGATGGGAACCAGCCTGCTGGATGCCAGCCGGGCACTCGGGGTGGATTTGGACACGGTCTGTGGCGGACGCGCGGTTTGCGGGCGTTGTCAGATTGAACCGTCATTTGGTAAATTTGCCCAGCTGCAAATCATATCCGATGCTTCGCACATTTCCGAATCCGGTCCGACCGAACAACGTTACAAGAAAATCAAAGGCCTGGGCGAGCAGCGTCGACTTGGCTGCCAGACCCAGCTTTTGGGCGACCTGGTGGTCGATGTCCCCGAAGAAAGCCAGATTCACCGGCAAATGGTGCGCAAGAGTGCAGATGAGATCCGCGATCTCGTCGTAGATCCGGTTGTCACGCTGCACTATGTCGAATTGCCGAAGCCCAGCATGCAGGATCAACGGTCCGATCTTGAAAGGATCAACACCAATTTGTCCCAGGAGTGGAAGCTGTCCGACCTTAATTGGGACGTCAGCTGCCTGACAGCACTTTCTGCAGCACTGCGCGCCGGCGAAGTCTACGGAGGCGAGTTCAAGGCAACCGTGGCTGTTCGCGCAGGCCATGAGGTGATCGCAGTCTGGCCGGGATTCAAGGAACGCGTCTTCGGGATCGCCGTTGATGTGGGCACGACGACGGTTGCCGCGCATCTCTGCGCGCTCGACAATGGTAACGTGATGGCGAGTTCCGGCGTTATGAACCCGCAAATCCGTTTTGGCGAAGACCTGATGAGTCGGATTTCCTATCTTCAGCAAAACGAAAACGAAGCCCCCAATCTAACGGCCGCGATCCAGTCCGCGTTGGCGGATCTGGTCAAGGATGTTTGCAAACAGGCTGACATTTCAGCCGATGATGTTGTAGAAATGACCATTGTGGGCAATCCCACCATGCACCATCTGGTTATGGGCATTGACCCGACGCAGCTGGGAATGGAACCGTTTCCGTTGGTGGTTGATCAGGGCATCAGCGTGCACGCCCGGGATCTCAGCATTCCGATCAGTCGTGGTGGCTATGTGTGGTTCCTGCCCTGTATTGCCGGGCATGTCGGGGCCGACACTGCCGGAGTGATCCTGAGCCAGGCACCGCATCTGAGCGAAGAAATGACATTGGTCATCGATGTCGGCACCAACGCGGAAATTGTGCTGGGTCACAAGAACCGCCTGATTGCGTGTTCTTCTCCCACGGGTCCGGCCTTTGAAGGGGCTCAGATTGCTTGTGGGCAGCGCGCGGCACCGGGAGCGATTGAACGTGTGCGCATTGACCGTGAGACACTCAAACCCAGATTCAAGATTATCGGGGTTGAACAATGGTCGGATGAAGAGGGTTTCGACGAAGCTGCCAAAGGTATCGGCGTCGCCGGCATCTGCGGGTCCGGGATCATCGAGGCGGTGGCCGAATTGTATCTCAGCGGCATTGTAGATTCATCGGGCCGCATGCAGGCCAGAAAACTGGATGTCGCAGACCACCCCAACTTCGTGGCCAAGGGCAGGAATTTCGAATATGTCCTGCACAGTGAGGGCGAGCGTGTCATCTATGTGGCTCCGTCCGACATCCGGGCAATCCAACTGGCCAAGTCGGCCTGCTATTCGGGCGTGCGGCTGTTGATGGACCGAATGGGCACAGACTATGTTGATCGCATCTATCTGGCCGGCGCTTTTGGAAGCTACATTGACGTCGGATATGCCATGGCGATCGGTCTCATTCCAGACTGCGATCTTGCCAAGGTGTCTTCTGCCGGCAACGCGGCTGGGACCGGCGCGCGCATTGCTCTTCTGTCGGCAAGGTCAAGGGCTGAAATAGACCGCGTGTGCCGAATGGTCGACAAGGTGGAAACCGCAATCGAACCTGCGTTTCAGGACTATTTCGTTGCTGCGATGAGCCTGCCGCATTCAACCGAGCCATTCACCAAACTGAATGAATGGCTGGTGCAGGAAGGACTGGCCCGTAAATGAGCAACGGTCGGACTAAGCCTCTGCAAAAAAGCGCTGATCCCGTGATGTCAAAGCGTGGTCCCTTTATTGTCCAGGTCGAAGCAGGCGAAACATATCTGTGGTGTAGTTGCGGCCGGTCAAAAACCCAGCCATGGTGCGACCAGTCTCACGCCAGCACGAACTTCGAGCCGGTTGAATTTGTCG